>WGAD01000126.1 GCA_015489255.1 Anaerolineales bacterium
GCACAGGGGCCATCATGGCTGTGCCGGCGCACGATGAGCGCGACTTTGCCTTTGCGCGTAAATACGGCCTGGAGATTATTCCGGTGATCCAGCCGGAGAACGAGCCGCCGCTGGACGGAGAAACCATGACGGAAGCCTACATCGGCGCGGGTGTGATGGTCAACAGCGGGCCGTTCAACGGCACGCGCGTCACCGAGGACAAAGGGCGCAAAAACCCCGGCATCGCCGCTGTGATCGACTGGCTGGAAGAAAAAGGCATTGGCCAGGAAGCCGTCAATTACAAATTGCGCGACTGGTTGATCTCCCGCCAGCGCTACTGGGGCGCACCCATTCCGATGATCTTCTGCGAAAAATGTGGCTGGAGCCCGGTGCCGGAGGAGCAGTTGCCAGTGCTTTTGCCCGACGATGTGGAATGGGCGCCGACTGGCGAAAGCCCGTTGAAGCTGCACCCGACCTGGCGGCACACCACCTGCCCGCAATGTGGCGGCCCGGCGGAACGTGAGACGGATACCATGGATACGTTCATGTGTTCTTCCTGGTATCATCTGCGGTATCTCAGCCCGCATTACGATCAAGGCCCCTTTGACCCGAAAGAATATGATTACTGGATGCCGGTCGATACCTACACCGGCGGTATTGAACACGCCACCATGCACCTGATTTACACCCGCTTCTTCCACAAGGCGATGCGCGATTTGGGCATCACCAAAGGGAAGGAGCCGATGATTCAGCTGCGCAACCAGGGCATGGTGCTCGGCGAAGACGGCGAAAAGATGTCCAAGAGCCGCGGCAATGTGGTCTCACCGGATGACCTGGTGGAAGCCTACGGCGCTGATACCGTGCGGGCTTATTTGATGTTCTTCGCTCGCTGGGATCAGGGCGCGCCCTGGAATAGCAAGGGCATCGAAGGCACCGCGCGCTGGGTGCGCCGCGTGTGGACGCTGTTCACCAGCGAAGAGGAGACGCCAGGCAAACCGCCCGCCGGTGTGTTGCAAGAGATGCGCCGAAAACTGTATCAGACGGTGCAATCGGTCACCGAAGACTTTGAACGCTTCCAGTTCAACACCATTGTGGCAGCTTTGATGGAATTGCTCAATGTGATGCATAAAGCAGCGCAGCGGGGCGCTGTGGGCACACCCGAATGGGAGGAGGCGGTGGATGTTTATCTGCGCCTGATGGCGCCGGTGACGCCGCACATCGCCGAAGAGATCTGGACAGAGCATCTCGGCAAGCCGTATTCCATCCACCAGCAGCCCTGGCCGGAAGTGGACGAAGAAGCCCTGCGGGTAGATGAAATCGAAATTCCGGTACAGGTCAATGGCAAAGTGCGCGATCGTGTGCGCTTGCCGGCGAATGCCAGCGACGAGGCCATCAAGGCTGCTGCCCTGGCCGCGCCCAATGTGCAAAAATTCCTCGCGGGTCGTGAGCCGCGCAAGGTGATCTACGTCCCGCGGCGGTTGGTCAACATTGTGGTTTGAGAAGCCGACCGTTCCAACATCCGAGAAAAAACACGGCCAGCGCTGGCCGTGTTTTTTCTTTTTTTGAGGGGAGGCGGTCAGGAATCCAGGTGATCGCGCAGGTTGTGTTCCACGGCGTAGGCGGCGGCCTCGGCGCGATTGCTGACCCCGAGCTTGGACAGAATGCTGCTGACGTAGTTGCGCACGGTGCCTTCGCCCAGGTAGAGGGCTTTGGCGATTTCGCGGTTGGTCTTCCCTTCGGCGACCAACAACAAGACGTGCTTTTCTTGTTGGCTGAGGGCGGCAAAAGCGGAGGCTTCTTCCTCGCGCACGGCGCGGCGCACCTCCTGGAAGACGCGCCGGGTGACGGCAGGGTCGAGCAGGGCTTCGCCGCGGCCTACCGCCCGCAGGGCGCGCACCAGATCATCACTGCCAATTTGTTTGAGCACGTAGCCGGCAGCGCCAGCGCGGATGGCAGAGAAAAGCATTTCATCCTCGGCGTAAGAGGTCAGCATGATGACTTTGATATCGGCGTGATCGTGAACGATGGCTTCGCAGGCTTCAATGCCCGAAATACCGGGCAGGCGAATGTCCATCACAACGACATCGGGTTGCAATTGCTCCACCATGTTGAGGGCTTCCCGCCCGGAGGCGGCTTCTCCGACCACTTGAAATTCATCTGGATAACGTTCCAGCAAGGCTCGCAAGCCCAGCCGGACGACTTCATGATCATCAACCAATAGAACGCGCTGCCGATTCATTGTACCTCCAGTATTTTGTTCCCAAAGTATAGCCGAAGGGCTGGGGACTGGCAAGCATTAACGATAAAAGCGGGGCTGTGCACCCCGCTTTGGTTTGCCGCAATGGTTGCTGCTGGTTTATTTGGCTTTGACGGTGATGGTCTTGGGACGCACCTCTTCCGCCTTAGGCAGGGTGATGGTGAGCATCCCGTTTTCGAATTCCGCTTTGGCTTTGTCGGCGTTGACTTCGGTAGGCAGCAAGATGCTGCGTTCAAAGGCGCCATATTGCCGTTCGCGGATGTGATAGGTGCGGTTCTTGTCTTCCTGTTCGGCTTTGTACTCGCCGCGGATGGTCAGCGTATCGCCTGTGATGGTCAATTGTACTTCGTCCGGTTTCAGGCCGGGGACGGCGACCTCAACGACCACTTCGTCATCGGTCTGGTACATGTCAATCGTCGGCAAGCTGACGTTCATCAGCGAGAGCGGACGGGTGAAGGCCTCATCGAACAGGCGATCCATCGCTTCGCGCAGCGTGATCATATCCCGCATCGGTTCCCAGCGCATCAGGTTGGACATAGCGTTCACCTCCTTTCTCACTGTTTCTTTGGGTTGGTTTCCGGCCTTAAAAATAGGGCGCTTGCGTATGAAAAACGTAAGCGCCCGGTAGGAAAAGCGTTAATGTTTGGCTTCAGGAGGCGGCCGTTGAAGAAGGTTTGTTCTTGCGGCGGAAATCGACAAAGCGATACCCCACCCCTCTTTCTGTGAGAATGTACCTGGGGTTGGAAGGGTCTTCTTCCAACTTTTTCCGCAGGTAGTTGATGTAGAGGCGCACGTAGTGCGGTTCGTCGCGGTATTCGTAACCCCAGACTTTGGTCAGCAGCTGATCGTGTGAAACCACCCAGCCCGCATTTTGCACCAGGTGGTAGAGCAGGCGGTATTCTGTCGGGCGGAGTTTGACAAGCTTGCCATCCAGCCAGACTTCACGCCGGTCAAAGTCGATCTTCAGGCGGTCGTCCACTTCGATTAGCCCGTGCATGGAGCCGCTGGCTCCTTCGGTGCGGCGCAAGACGGCCTTGATGCGGCTGATCATCTCGCGGGGGCTGAAAGGTTTGGTGATGTAGTCATCGGCGCCCAGTTCCAGGCCGCGGATGCGGTCGTCTTCTTCTCCTTTGGCCGTCAGCATGATCACCGGCACGTTGCTGATCTCGCGGATCATCTGCAAGACTTCGAAGCCGTTCATGTCGGGCATCATGACGTCCAGCAGGATGAGGTCGGGGGTGTCATCGCGCAGTTTTTCCAGGGCCTGGCGGCCATTGAAGGCCTCTGAAACCAGGAAGCCGTCGTGTTCCAGGTTCAAGCGAATGAAGCGCACCATGCGCTCTTCGTCGTCCACGACCAGGATGCGGCGACGTTCGAATTCGTTTGGCATGGGTTACTCCCGAACAAAGCCAATGACCTGCTCTTCTTGCTCGCTGGGCAGGATCTCGATGAAGTTAAGGCGGTGCATAGGCCACATAACGGTGACCACGCTTCCTTCCAGGTAGTGCAGGTCTTTCCCGTCGCGGCGGCGGGGGTTTTGCACGACGATCAGGTTATCGCCGGGTTCGGGCAATTTTTCCACCTCACCAACGACGGCGTCTTCATTGGCAATGTGCAAAATGACGGTATAAGCCATAGGAAGCTCCTTTCAGGCGATCAGGATCTGGATTTTCAGTTTGCCCAGGGCAACGACATCACCGTGGGACAGCGGGGTCTCCCGGCGGGGGGGCAATTTCCTGCCGTTCAGGTAGGTTCCGTTGGATGAGTCCAGATCCATGATGGTGATCATGCCCGAGGCATTGCGTTTGATCTGGGCATGAAGGCGGGAGACGCCCAGCGTATAAGCCTGGTATGGGCCGAGGTCGACGTCGGGGATGACGGGTTGGTTGTCGCTGATGCGCCCCAGGGTGAATTCATCCCGCCTGGAAAGCGGGATCAGTTGCCCGCTGGGCAGGATGTGCAGGGTGACCCATCCCTGGATGCGTTCTGCCGGCACATCCGACATGGTGCGTGGTCGGGTGCTATCGTCGATGTTGCGCGTAGCCAGCGTGTCGTCGGCTGTGAGTGAGGTGCCGCATTCGGCACAAAATAATGAACCGGGCAGGTTTTTGTGATGACAGGCAGGGCACAAGGTCATAAAGACTCCTCAGGCGCGGGCGGCAGGAGCAGGGCGCGCGTACCGTATTTGATGCTTTTGCCGCCCTCGGTAGAAAGTTGACCGTGTTTCAGCAGGTGTTCCGCTTCGAGCAGGGCGGTTTTTGCCAGGCTGCGCTGACCCCGTTGCAAGAGGTGGGTAGCCAGGTAATTGAGGTGTCGGGCTGCGGCCTGGACATCGCCCGCACGGGCTTCGTGTTCGGCTTTTTCTTGCAAACGGTAGAGCGACATGTGTGACAAGGCGTTGAGCATTTTCGGCTCGACGCTGGGGATGAGGTCTTCATCGCGCACGGGCAAATGGCAGCGCAAGTGGGTTTGGAACAGGCGACCGCGTTGCGCCAGGATGTCGGCTTGCAGGCGTCCGCTGATCAATGTTTTGTTTTCGCTCTCTTTGCCGTTCATGTGACGCACGCGCAGTTCAAAGACGACTTGCAGCGGCTGCGAATAGAGCACACTGCCCAGGCTCATGGGCGCTGTGAGCGGCAAGGCCAGCGGATCGGGCTGGACGCGATAGGCGTAAGAGAGTTCTACCTCGTCTCCGGTGAAGAAGTCGAGCAGCAGATCGCGGGCATAGGCGTTTTGCAATTTTTGCAGTTCTTGCAAGAAATAGCGTTCTATTTTGTCTGGCTTGTCCAGGTAGGCGCTATGACCCCCGGTTTCACGGGCCAAGGCATCGAGGAAGGCGTCGTTCCAGTCTTTGCCCAGGCCCATGGCCGAGATGACAATGCCCTCGCTGGCCGCCCTTTGGGCCAGTTTCAGGCTTTTTTCTTCGTCGCCGTAGGTGTGTCCATCCGTCAGCAAGATGATGTGGTTGACGCGGCTGTCGTCGCGGAAGCGGCGCACCTCGTTCAACCCGGCCTTGAGCCCCTGATAGATCTCGGTGCCGCCGGCGGCCTGCAATTGGTAAACCCGGGCTTCAGCGCGGACGCGATCCAGGTGGTAGTTGGCCGTCAGGACGATTTCGGCGTAGTCGTTGAAGGCAACGATGGAGATGATGTCGTCGGAGCGGGTTTGCCGCAGCAAGGAGATGACGGCCTGCTTGAGCAGCGCGAGGTTATGGCCCTTCATGGAGGTGGATTTGTCCAGCACCAGGCAAAGATTCAAGGGCGGACGGCGGTTTTCGCTGGTATGAATGGGGCTGAATTCCAGCATGACGTAGATCACCTGCTCTTCTTCAATGGGCAGGATGCTGCGGCGGCTGTAGAAGGTTTGAATGGCCAGCTGACGGGCGGGGGCCTTCGCCGGCGGCAGTTTGGCGTCGTAGGCGGCCCGCTCTTGTGGATTGCTGAGCACCTGGTAGGCGGTCTGCACTTGCAGGAAAATTTCGGTTTCGCCGGGGTTCTGGTTTTTGTCGGGGTGGTAGCGGTGAGCCGCACGCCGATAAGCGCGCCGAATTTCTTCGGGCGTGGCATCGCGCGGCAAACCAAGGATCTGGTAATAGTCCGGAATGGGGCTGGTCATGTATGCATCTTAACCAGGATGACGCTGATGTTATCGGGGCCGCCCGCCTCGTTGGCCGCCTGCACCAGCGCCTGGGCTGCGTTGGGCAACGAATCGGAGTGGGTGAAGATGGTGTACATTTCATCATCGGAGATGACGCCCCACAAGCCATCGCTGCACAACATGAGCGTACCGTTTTTGGGGAAGGGCAGGTTGGTGATATCGGGTTCGAAAGATTCGTTCTGGCCGATAGCCCGATAGAGCACGTTGCGCTGCGGGTGGCTGGCGGCCTCCTCCGAGGAGAGCTGCCCGAGCTCCTCCAGGCGTTTGACCAGGGTGTGATCGCGGGAAAGCACCTGCATTCGGCCATCGTTGTGAATGGCGTAGGCGCGGCTGTCGCCGACGTGAGCCAGGGTCACCTGTTGCCCAATGACCAGGGCAGCGGTCAGCGTGGTGCCGCCGCCGGGCGCTTCCCGTTGGACGATGCGGTGGGCGTCGTTGATTGCGCTGCGCATCAATTCTTGCAGCGATTCGTCCAGCATCACCGTCGGCAGATCGAAAAAATAATTGTGCATTTTGCGCATGATGTGCCCGGCAAAGGTGCGAATGGCTGCATTGCTGGCGACTTCGCCGTATTGGTGGCCGCCCATACCGTCGGCCACGATGAACAGCCCAAAGGGGAGGCTCTTGTTTTGCCCGCCAAGGGTCAGGTTGAGCGCCAGTACGCTGTCTTCGTTCAGCTCCCGTTGCTTGCCCACCGACTGGGCGGCAGCATAGGAAAGGAAAGGAGGGGAAAAGGAGGTCTTTTCCGATTCCAGAATGGCTTTGACCTGTGCTTCGGTCAAAGGAGCGGTGCGCAGGCGGTCGGTATCTTTTTCGGCAAATTGCTCTTTGCCAAACAGGCGGGCGAAGAAGTTTTTCATTGCAGGCTCCTATGCCAGTAATGCGTAGAGTTTATGGTCGGTGGACCCGAAGTACACCACATCATCGTACACGATCGGGTTGCCGGTAATTGGCCCGTCCGTCTGGAATTTCCAGCGCAGGCGGCCTGTGCGGTACTCCAGGCAGTAGAGCGCTCCGTCCACCGAGCCGATGTAGAGGGCGTCGCGGTACACCACCGGCGAACTGTTCACCTGGTGTTCTGTGCGGTAGCGCCAGGCTTCGCGTCCAGATTGGATATCAATGGCGTAAATGTGCCCATCTGTTGAGCCAAGGAAGAGCAATTTATCGGCAATGGTGGGCGAGGAAATCGATCCCTTCCCCATGCGGAAACGCCATACCAGCCAGCCCGTGCTGGCTTCGAGGGCGTACACCTGGCCGTCCAGCGAGGCGAAGTAGACGTAGGCATCTTGCACGAGGGGGGATGAAGTGATGGCACGCTTGGCTTTGTAACGCCATTTGATGTCGCCGCGGTAGTCCAGGCAGTAAAAATCGCCAGATTCTGCGCCAACGTAGAGCGCCTCGTTGGTGACAAAAGGCGTGGAGCGGATCGCCTCGTCCAGGTCGGCGCGCCAGACTTCCAGCCCGGTGGCCGCCTGAACTGCGTATAGGCTGGCGCTGTCGGCGCCGTAGAAGACGTGATCGTCCGCGATGCGCGGCGAAGAGCGCACCCGCCCGCCGGCGTAATGCGTCCAGCTGACGCGGCCCGTGACGGCGTGGACGGCGTACAGGCGTTGGTCTTCGGAACCGAAGTACACCATGCCCTCGTACACAACAGGCTTGCTGACAACGCCGCCTTCCGTGGCATATTTCCACAAGAATTCGCCGTTTTCGCTTTTCAGGGCGTAGAGGTTGTAATCGTAACTGCCCACGTAAATGCGCCCATTGTGCACGGTGGGCGTGCCGCGGATTTCATCCTCGCATTGGAAGACCCAGATGGGTTTAATGGCGCCGCTGTTGATGACGGCGGTGGCCGCCGGGATGCGGTTGAGCACCCCGGTGCGGCGGGCAGCGCCCAGCAAGGCCTCGCGCATTTCGTCGATCGTCTGGAAACGGTCTTGCGGGTCGTATTGCAGAGCTTTTTCGATGACGGCGACCAGTTCCGGCGAGACCGCCGGGTTGATCTTCTGGATGGGGCGCTCGGCAAAAGAAAACGGCGGCTCCAGGCGCGGGTCTCGTTTGGTTAGCAGGTGGTGCAGTGTTGCACCCAAAGCGTAGATGTCGGCCAGCGTTGTGGCTTCGCCGCGGTATTGTTCTGGCGGCGAATACCCCTCCGTGCCGATCATCGTGCCGCGCTGGCCGGCCTGGAAGCGTTTGGCGATGCCGAAGTCGATCAAAGTGATGTGCCCGTCTGGGCGCACCATGACGTTGGAGGGTTTCATATCGCGGAAGATGATCGGTTCCGGCTTGTGGTTGTGCAGATAAGCGAGCACATCGCAGAGTTCCAGCGCCCATTGCACCACCTGGCTTTCTGGCAGGAACCCTTCTGTTTCGTTCAAAATTTGGTCCAGGTCTTTGCCGTTGACGAAGTCGAGCACCAGGTAGGAACGGTCTTCGATAGAAAAATAATCGAAAATTTTGGGAATGGCAGGGTGGTTGAGCGTGGCGAGGATGTTGGCCTCGCGCTCAAAGTTGCGGATGATCATCTCGCGCGTTTTAGGGTCATTGGTGGTGATGATCATTTCCTTGACGGCCACCAGCTTCAGCACGTTGGGGAAGTGCATGTCGCGGGCGCGGTAGACAGAACTCATGCCGCCGTGCCCAATCACTTCCTGGATCAGGTAGCGGTCGAAAAGTGTGGCGCCGGGTTGCAATTGCTTGCGGGGTTTCCGGGGGTGTTCTTCCAACGGTTGCGTGATGCGATGAGTTTCCATTAAAAAGCCCTTTACGCGCGAGAAAGTACTTTTTGAATTATAGTCATGCATCAGGTTTCTTGCAACCGAATCTGATACAATCGGCCTGAAACGACCTTAAATTTTTGTTGGGAGCGGATAATGAA
>WGAD01000127.1 GCA_015489255.1 Anaerolineales bacterium
GACGAAATGATGTGCCGCCTGGCGGGTATGTTGCCGCCGGATTATCGCGGCGTGTACGCTGGCTGCGCGGCAGAGCGCCCGTCTGCCCCCTGAAGATTGCGGCAGATGGTTGCCAAAAAAACGTTTTTGCTATACCCTTGATAAGAACCGCTTTCGTTTAGCCGAATCCCCTTGCACTTGCGCAGGATTTCATGACGTTACGCTTGGCGTTGTTTTCCACCTTCGTGTATTGGCTGCCGCCCGCTTTCTGGTGGGGGTGGTTGTTGCTGGCTGTTATGGCGCTGGTCCTTGTGTTTTGGTTGGGCCGGCAAGGTAACTGCCTGCCTGGGCCAAAAGGGCAGCGACGCCGGGCCTTGTTCCTGCTCTTGCTGACACCCTTCACCGCTTTGTGGCTGGGGGTCGTTTTTTCTACATCCTCGCCGCTTCCCTGGCCGGGCGTTCCCCAGGGGGGAGGCGCAGCCACGGCGGCGCTGTTTTCCGCCATCCCGTGGATGCTGGCCGCCGGCTGGCTGGGGCCGTGCAGCGCCGTGATCTTGGCCTTTCTTTCGGGGGCCTTGCGCTTGTTTTGGGATACCCACAGCCTTTTGCAACCCTTTCAGCTGGCTTTGCTGGCGGGCGTTTTTTCTCTGGCGGTCAACCAGCCCTACCGGGGGCGGTTGTATCGCTGGTTGCGGCACCCATTGGCCGCTGGCCTGGCTTTGCTGCCGCTGTTTTCTGCCCTCTTTGTGATCGGCAGCCTGGTCGTTGTCCCCGATACGTTGGCGATCGGGCTGGATTATGCTTTTTCCAACGTCGGCGTGGCGACCCTGGCTTTTGGCCTGGAGATTTTGCTCGGCGGCCTGGTGGCAGAAATTATCCGCTATGCGCTGCCAGACTGGTGGCCGCGCCCGAAGCGCTTGCAGCCTTCGCCCGCGGAACGCAGCCTGTCGCAGCGTTTCTTGCTCGGCAGCGGGACGATCGTCGCCTTGTTGTTGCTTTCTCTGCTGATCGGCGATTGGGTGGTGGCTGGGCGCGCCGCCCGCCTCATGTTGCGCGACCGGATGCAAAGTACGGCCCACATCGCTGCCGAAAGTGTGCCTTTTTTCCTGGAAACGGGGCAGAACCTGGTCTTGCGCATGGCCTCGGCGCCGGGGATGGATACCGCCGAGGGAGAACAGCTGACGCAGATGCTGGCCGGGCAGATGTTGTTGATGCCGTATTTCGACGAATTGCTGGTGTACGATGAAGCCGGCCAACTGATTGGCGCCTATCCCGACGAGGTGATGACCTCGCCAAACTTGCAGCTGGAGGAGATCAACGGCATGCCGTTGGCCCTGGCCGGTGTGAGCGCACAGGTGTACACCATCTCCCCCCGACCAGGCGGGCGGGCCGCCCGTGTCTCCTTTATCGTTTCCATTGTGGACGAGGAGGGCGTGCCCCGCCGGGTGCTGATTGGACGCAGCGCGCTGGATACCAACCCCATCATGCAACCGCTGCTGAACAGCCTGGCAAACGTCTCGGTGTACGATGGGGTCGGCTACTTGCTGGACGAAGAAGGCCGGGTGCTTTTCGATTCGTCCAGCCAGCAGAGTTTGTACCCTTACCCGGGGGCGCGCCCCGAGGTGGAATCCTTCTTCTCCGATACAGCCCCGGATGGCACGCGACGGCTGGTGTATTATCAGCCCGCCTCAGGGAGAGATTGGTCTGTTGTCCTGGCGATTCCGGCGCGGACCTCGCAGCAGCTGGCGCTCAACATTGCTGCGCCGCTGCTGGGGCTGGTGTTGCTGTTGGGGTTGGCCGCCCTCCTCTTGTTGCAAATGGGCTTGCGCACGGTTACCGTCACCTTGCAGAAACTGTCGCGCGAGGCCAACCTGATTGCGCATGGCAACCTGGAGCACCCGCTTTCTTTGCGCCGCGAAGATGAACTTGGGCAGTTGGCACAAGCCTTTGAACAGATGCGCCTGAGCCTGCAACGGCGGATGAATGAATTGAACCGCCTGTTGCAGATCAGCCAGGAAATGGCCTCCAGCTTGCAGATGGAGCGCATTTTGCAGCCCGTATTGGATGCCATCATGAGCACGGGCGTTGCCAGCGCACGGGTGGTGTTGGCGGAAGATGTCTTGCCAGATATGGTGTCCGAGGTGCCGCGCGTTTTTGGCGCCGGCAACGCAGCCTATGCGTATCTAGATGATGCGCTGCTGAACCTGGCGCGGGAGAAATTCTTCCTGGAACTGGATAACCCGCGGCGGGTCCCGATGTTGCCCTTCCCGCCGGATAAACCGGCGCCGGGCTATGTGCTGGCGCTGGCGCTCAACCAGGGGCAGCAGTATTATGGCGTTTTGTGGATGGCTTGCGATCGCCCGGGGGGATTGAGCGGCGATGAGGTGCGTTTTATCTCCACCTTGGCGGCGGATGTGGCCCTGGCGGTTGCCAACGCTCGTCTTTTCCTGCAAGCCGAGGTGGGGAGGCAATATCTGGAGGCCATCCTTTCTTCAACGCCCGATCCGGTGCTGGTGACGGATTCCAGCCAGCGGCTGCGCCTGGTCAATCCCGCTGCGGCGGAGACGTTTGGCGTTGCCACCGACCAGATGCTGGGGCGCCCGGTGGGCGAGGTCTTCACCCACCCCGATCTGATCGCCCTCCTCCAGGGCGTGGGCGAGCGTGATGTGGCCGAACTGCGCCTGGACGATGGTCGGGTGTATCTGGCGACGGCTTCCGCCATTCGCCTGGACGACCGCCAGGTCGGGCAGGTTTGCATCTTGCGCGATGTCACCTACCTGAAGCAAATGGATGAAATGAAATCGGACTTTGTGTCCACCGTCAGCCATGATTTGCGCTCTCCTCTGACGCTGATGCGTGGTTACGCCACCATGCTGGAAATGGTCGGCGAGCTGAACGACCAGCAGCGCACCTACTTGAGCAAGATCGTACTGGGCGTGGAGAATATGTCGCGCCTGGTGAACAACCTGCTAGACCTGGGGCGCATTGAGGCCGGCGTGGGGCTTAACCGGGAAAAAGTTCTGGTGCAAGACTTGTTGGAAAAAGTGGTCGGTGCTTTGCAGCTTTACGCCCGGCAAAAAGAGATCTCTTTGCAGGTTTCTCTGGCGGAGGACGCTCCGGCGATCATCGAGGCAGATCCGGCGTTGCTGCACCAGGCCGTGTACAACCTGGTGGAAAACGCCATCAAATATACGCCACAGGGCGGGCAGGTCAAAGTGCGTGCAGCCCGTCGTGGGGAACACCTGGTGTTTGCCGTGCAAGATACGGGCATTGGCATCTCGTTGGCGGATCAAAAACGTCTGTTTGAAAAATTCTTCCGTAGTAGCCAGCGCGAAGCCCGTGCGCAAAAGGGGACGGGCCTGGGACTGGCGATTGTGCGCTCCATCGCTGAACGTCATGGCGGCCAGGTGTGGGTGCAGAGCGAACTGGGCAAGGGCAGCACGTTTTTCCTTTCCGTGCCTATTCGTGAGTGAGGATGTCGCGCAAAAATTTGGCCCTGGGGTTGTTGTTTTTCCTGACCTTGGGGTTGCCTTTACGGGCGCAAGCCGCAGGCTGGCAGATCGACCCACCGCCCGGGCCGGATCGCGTCCGCTGGGTGGAGGAGACGTATTGGGTTTACACCTGGTGGCTGGTCGGCTGGGAGGATGATACCGTCGTTTGCGAAATACGTCTCACAGCCCCCGGGCCGCCGGACGGCAACACCATTTATGACGAATGCGGACCGGCGGCGTATCAGCGTTGGGTGCAGACTGCCCCTTGTACCGAGGCGGACAAGAGCGCTTGCGCCGGATATTACCTCTTTCTGGCCAGAGAAGAAGCGCATACCCGCCTGGTGACCCGGCCTCTGCCGGCGGCCCGCATTTGGCTGAGCCTGGGCCGTTGCCTGCCGCAGGGATTGGGCGTCTGGTGCCCGCAATCTCCTGCCTTGACCCTGGCCGGCGAAGAGCCGTTGGCCGGTCATGCTGTTGTGGAGATCGCCGGAGAACTGGACGGCGCGCCCTTCTCCTGCCGCGGCGATGTTTGTACCCTGCCCTTGCCCCCAACCGGTGTTCATCATTTGACGGTTTGGGGGCTTTCTTCTTATGGTGATAGCACCACCGTGCAAGAAATGTACGTCGAGGTACGTCCCCTGGAGGAGGGCTGGCAGCTGAGTCTGGTGAGCGCCGATCGTCAACCCTGGCCGCAGCCTTTTTGTGCCGAATACTGGCAGGCCTTTCCTCCGCTGCCGGATGAATTGCCCCCCTGGTTGCAGCCGCTATCGGCGCCAGATGACCTGCACACGGCCTACCCTCTTTCTTTTTTGGCCGGCCGTTTGCTGACGAACAACCTGGCCGAAGCAGCTTCTTGCCTGCAGAATGGGGTGGGCGATGATGGCTGGGCAACCGATTGCGGCCTGCGGTCGGCGCTGCCGCAGGTGGTGGCCTGGCAAAATCGCTTTAATGAGACGCTTTTTCAGGTTGGGGAGCAGTATCAGGTGCCACCATTGTTGCTGAAAAACCTCTTTGCCTACGAAAGCCAGCTGTGGCCTGGCGCTGGCGCCGCCGGACATGCCGGCTTTGGGCAACTGACGCTTGGCGGCGCCGACCTGGCTTTGATGTGGAATCCGCGGTTGTATGAACAGTTTTGCCCGCAGGTCTATGCAGTGGACCTGTGTCGGCAGGGGTATTGGAGCCTGAACGATGTGCAGCGGCAGTTTTTACAAGAGGCCTTTTATGCGCGCATGGATGCGGCCTGCTCGGGGTGTCCGAATGGGGTGAACGTGCCGCAGGCGGAGGAAAGCATCGCCTGGTTTGCCGAAACCTTGCGCGCCAGCTGCGCTCAGACCGGGGCCATCATCACCAATTTCACGGGGAAGCCGCCGGGCGAGATCCTTTCTTATATCGATTTGTGGAAGCTGACGCTGGCCAATTATCACGCCGGCGCGGGTTGCCTGGGAGACGCCTTGCAAGCGGCCCAGGGCGAACTTTCTTGGGAAACGCTGGCGGACGCCTTCCCGTCCGGCTGCCGCAGTGCGGTTCCTTATGTGGAAGCGGTGATCAGCGGTCCCTGAGAACAAAAGCAGGGGGGAAAAAGTGACAAATGCCGCTTGAAAAATCTGGCGGGCATGTTATAAATTGAACCATCTGCAGCTGTATGCCTGCTGCAACCCAAGGAGGAGACATGCTGACTTTGCCTGAGAAAATCATCTTCGTTTTGGCCGCTGCTCTGACCGGCTGGCTGACCTGGCGCGCTGTGCAGCAGATCATCGCCATCATCACCCAGGGGCAAGGACGCCCAGACTGGGGCCTGGCGCGCAAACGCTTGTGGCGCGTTTTGGGCGAGATCTTGACCTGGCGGCCGCTTGCCAAATCTCGCCGGGTGACGAGCCTCTTTCACGCTTTCGTCGGTTGGGGGTTTACCTTCTACCTGCTGGTCAACGTGGGGGACGTGTTGCAGGGCTTCATCCCGGGGTTTCACTTCCTGGGCACCGGGGCGATCGGCAATTTGTATCGCCTGCTGGCAGACGTCTTCAGCGTCGCCGTTCTCGTGGGGATGATCTATTTCCTGGTTCGGCGGTTCATCTTCAAGCCGGAAAACCTGCAAATTCGTGAAAACGTGCTGGTTTACGACGATGCCCGCCAAGGGATGAAGACCGATTCGCTCATCGTGGGCGTGTTCATTCTGCTGCATGTGGGTTTCCGCTTCCTGGGCGAATCGTTCAAAATCGCCGCCGAGGGGAAGGATGCCTGGCAGCCCTTCGCCAGCCTGGTGGCTTCGGCCTGGGGAAATTGGTCGCCACAGGCGCTGACCGTGGGCGAGCATGTGGCGTTTTGGATGGCGATTGGCCTGATCATGGCCTTTGTGCCGTATTTCCCCTATTCCAAACACATCCACCTTTTCTTTGCGCCGTTGAATTTCCTGCTGGTTCCGGAGCGCCGCTCCATTGGCGAGCTGGACGCCCTGGATTTTGAAGACGAATCCATCGAGCAGTTTGGGGCGACGACCTTCAAAGACCTTTCCTGGAAGCAGCTGATGGATCCTTATGCCTGTATCATGTGCTTGCGCTGCCAGGAGGTTTGTCCGGCGTATAACACGGGCAAGGAGCTGTCGCCGGCTGCGTTGGAGATCAACAAACGGTATTTCATCAAGCACAACATGGCCGATTTCGCCAGCGGACAGGCCAGTGAGACGGAACTGGTGGGCACGGTGATTTCCGAATCGGCGGTGTGGGCGTGCACCTCTTGCGGCGCCTGTGTAGATATCTGCCCGGTGGGCAATGAACCCATGCGCGACATCCTGGATATTCGCCGCGCCCTGGTGTTGATGGAAAACAACTTCCCCAAAGAATGGGAAGCCGCCTTCCGTGGCATGGAACGCAACCTGAACCCCTGGGGCGTGCCGCCGACTGAACGCATGAAGTGGACGGAGGGGCTGGACGTGCCCGTGCCGACGATCGAAGACAACCCGGAAC
>WGAD01000128.1 GCA_015489255.1 Anaerolineales bacterium
GAGGAGAGTGGGGTGTTCGGCGCGGGGTTCCAGCGTGTGCAGCACGTCTTCCAGTGCGGCGGCCATTTCGTTGGCCGTCTGGTAGCGGTCGTCCGGCTCCTTTGCCATGGCTTTGAGGATGATGTTTTGCACCGCGGGCGGAAGGCTGGGGTTGAGCACGCAGGGCAAGGGCAATTCTTCGTGGACGTGCGCCAGGGCGATCGCCAGCGGGGTATCGGCATGGAATGGAGGCCGACCGGTGACCATTTCGTAAAGGATGACGCCGGTGGCGTAGATGTCGGCCCGGCCATCGACCGGCTTGCCCAGGCTTTGTTCGGGGGCCATATACAACGGCGTGCCCAGGATGGCGCCTGTGGCCGTGAGCTGCGGGGAATTTTCCAGTACTTTGGCCAGGCCGAAGTCGGTCAAGTAGATGTTGCCTTCGCTGTCTACCAGGACGTTGGAGGGCTTGACATCCCGGTGAACGACGCCCTGGCGGTGTGCGTAGTCGAGCGCGGCGCAGATTTGCTGCACGATGCGGATGGATTCTTGCAGAGAGGGCTGGCCTTGCTCGAGGATGTCTTGCAGGGTGCCCGTATCCAGATAGCGCATTGCCATGTAGAGAATGCCGTCTTGTTCGCCAAAGTCGTACACGGGCAGGATGTTCTTGTGCTCAAGGCGGGCGATGGTGCGCGCCTCGTGGATGAAGCGTTGGATGAAATCCTGGTTGGTGGCGTGGTATTCCGGGATCACTTTCAGGGCTACATAGCGTTCCATCGAGGGCTGGTAGGCTTTGTATACCGTTGCCATGCCGCCCTGCCCGATCTGTGCGATGATGCGATAAGCGCCCAAAGTGAGGCCAATGCGTTTATCGGTCATAAGTCATCCTTTCCAAGGGCTACAGGGAGGTTGTCTGACGGGCTGGATGGAGAGAACAACGTCTCTTGTCACTGATGTTCAGTATATCAAAAGTCGCAGTTTTGGAAGCGGGAAAAAGGCCTGTTTGCCAGCAGCCGAAACCTGCCGGGGGAGCGCTCAGGGAGTGGAGAACGCCTTGTTGCGGGCATCGCCTGGTATAGGCAGCCTTCATGCCCTTCTCGCAGGAAACCGCCGCGCCCACGGCGGGAAACGCGGTATTCTCTTTACTCCTGCGGGATGCACAAGAAAACGGCGCGCGCGCCATCGTCTGTAAAATGTGCGCGTTCTCAACCCGTCAAGGGCGGGTTTTGGGCATGCGCCCGAGCAAAATGCGTTCTTGCAAATGAAAAGGCCATTTGGACAGGTCTTCGGATGGATAAATAGTCAGCGGCGGGCCGTTTTGCGTTAGCAGATCGGCGGTGCGGCAGCCCAGGATCTGTTTGGCGGCGGCCAGCCCGGATGCCGTCGCTCCGCTGACGCCGTGGCTCAGGGTGCTGGCACCGCACAAGAAGAGGCCGGGGATCTCGCTGCGCGTAGAGAAAGCGCCCGGCCCCACCTGGCGCGGCGTTTTGGCGATGCCGTATTGGTTGCCGCGCGTGGCGTTGATGTAGTGCTCGTTGGTCAGCGGCGTGCCCAGGTCCCAAAAGGTGATGTGTTCGCGCAACCCGGGGATGCGGGCTTCCAGGGCGCGGAACATTTTTTCTGCCAGTTCCTCTTTGAGCGCCAGGTAATCGGCGGGCCGCTGGCCGTGGCGGGTGTGCGCCCATTTCTGGAAGGCCTCGTAACTGACAAAAGCAAAGGCCTCGCAGGTGTGTTCGCCGTTGTGCATTTTCGAGGGGTCTTTCAGCGTGGTGACGGTGAGGAAGAAGGCCCCGGGTTGTTCGGCATGCAGCAGGTGATCGGTCAACCCCTGGGCGTACAGGCCGTCCACGTCCTCGTGGTCGTAAAACCAGTAATTGCCGGAATCCAGCCCGGCGGCGCGCAGGTCCATATCGGTGGCGAAAAACAGGCTGACCGCTGAAACAGAATACTCCAGTCGATCGAGCTTGCGGCGCAGCCGGTGGCTCAGGCGGTCGCGGCCGATCAGGCGGCCAAAGGTCACTTCGGGGTCGGCGTTGCTGACGATGTAGCGCGCGGTCAGGGTTTCGCCGCTGGCCAGCCGCACGCCAACGGCGCGTCCGTCTTCCAGCAGGATCTTTTCCACCTGGGTCTTCAGGCGCAAATCGCCGCCGGCGCGCTTGAGCGCGCGGCTGAAGGCGCGCGGCAGGGCGAAGCCGCCGCCGAGAGGGTAATAGCCGCCGTTGAAGTAATGGTGGGTGATGCCCGCATGCACAAAAGCGGAGACCCGCGAGGGCGGCAGGCCGTGATCGCCCGATTGCCCGGCCAGCACGCCGCGCAGCACCGGATCGCGGACGAAGTGGGTGATCAGGTCTTGCCCGCTGCGGCGGGCCCAACGGAGGAGAGAGCCGCTTTCCCCGGCAGCTTGCAGCAGGCGGCCGGGCCCTTGCGCCCGCCCCAGGCGGCTGAGTCCTTGCATCATGGCTTCGAGGGTGGTCAGGTAGGCCTCAATCCCCCTGGCCTCTTGCGGAAAGCGCTTCTTGAGCTGCGCGGCCAGCCTTTCGCGGCCTTTGGGGAAGTCGAAACGTTCCTGGCCGATGAAGATATGGTCGTAGCCCTGCGGGTTGAGTTCGCAGAAGGTCAAGTCTTGCGAAACGCCCAATCCCTCGTAAATGCGGCGTAAGGAACCGCCAGGGTGCAGTTCGCCGATGTAATGCACCCCGGGGCTGAAGCGGTATCCTTCCAACGTGAAGGAATGTGTCCAGCCGCCCGGGACCTCGTGCTGTTCACAGACGAGCGTTTTCAACCCGGCCTGGGCCAGGGCGACGGCGGCGGTCAAACCGCCGGCGCCCGAGCCGATGACGATGACATCATAATCGGTGGCGCGCATGGGCTTGCCTTTCCTCTTTGCGGGTGCACAGGTGTCTTTGCGATGAAAAATCTTACCATGCGGTCTTTGTCTTGACAAATAAAAAAACTCCCCGCTCGTTGAGAGCGGGGAGCGACGGGGCCGGGTCAGGGCATGGTGCCGTAGGCTTCCATCTCGTAGGTCAGCTGGGAGAGATCCATGTTGGGGTCGGCGTAGAAGCGGATGCCAAAGTCGGCGGTGCTGCCGGCGGCAATGGCGCTGCCCGTGCGGGTGGCGCCCATGGCGACCGCCGCGCCAGCGGCATTGCGCAGGACGACGACGATGGTCGCGTCTTCTACGGCGCTGCCGGTGTTGTTGGTGAGCGTGCCCTCAAATGTGACCAGCCCGTCCGGTGCGGCATTGTTGTCCAGGGCGGTGATGTCCAGCGGGCTGTAGGCGGTGGTCGCGTCCAGCGTCCAGCCAGGATCGGCCTGCAAGACGAAGGAATCGATGTTCGGCGGGGTGGCGGTTCCGTCGTTTAGCACCGGCCAGATGATGAAATCGAAGCTGGTGGTTTGTTCGGGGAAAAGCGTGCGCAGCGAGAGATCGAGCGCGCTGGCGTCCACCACGGTATCGTCGCTGGCGTACATGGTGGCGAGCAAGCGGATATCCAGCGGGCGGTTGCTGGTGTTGGTCACCTCGCCCACCAGGTGCAGCCGTCCTTGTGCATCCCGGTACACGTACTGGTTGGGCAAGAATTTCATGCTGATCGGCTCGCGTTGGGCGACGGAACGGGCGTCGATGTAGAAGGTGGAGCCGGCCATTTTGGCATCGCTGTTGGGGTCCACGGGTAATTCGAAGACGAAAGGCCCGGCGTCGTTGGGGTTGAGGTAGCTCGTGTAAATGGCGGCGGCATTGGCGCTCATCGGCTGCCCGTTGCTATCGAAGAGCAGCGTGGCGAGATCATACACTTCTACCGGCGCGCCGGTCTCGTTGACCAGTTCGCCTGTGACGTACACCCGACCATCGGCGCGGGTGATGTTGACGTTGCGGACGGTCAGATCGAGGCGTTGCTGGTCACTTTTTTGTTGACTGATGATGATGGCGGAATAACGAAAGCTGGCTGGCAGGGTCTGCGTGGTGCGCCAGCGCAGGGGGGCGCTTTCTCCGGGCATGATCAACCCGGTGAGCGTGCCAGTTTCCTCGCGGAGAACCAGGTTTTCGCTCTCGTCGTAAATTTCCACGGCAACGACCACGTTATCCACCGGGGCATCCCCACGGTTGGTGACCATGCCGATAACGTTCCAATTGCCGTCCGCATCGCGGAAGGCGGCGACGCCGTCCATGGAGACGGTCGCCTGGGGCGGGGCAGCGCCGTCTCCGTTGTCTCCTGCCTGGGAGCCAGGGTTGCCGTCCGAAGCCGCTGGCGCAGCGGGCTGATCGCCTGCCGGGGTGTCGGGTGACGGGACATTGCAGGCGCTCAGCGCCAGGGCCAGCAAAAGAAAAACTGCCAGCCCGCTTAGCAAGGTTTTGCGGGTAAACATAATAAGGGTCTCCTGTCTAAAAGGTCTCCGCCCGGTGCGGAAATTATTTATGACACAGGTTGTCGGCTTTTGTTATCGGCCAAAGGTCATGTTTGGCTGGTCGGGTGATGGTACACTAGAGGTACCGTGTCAATCTGGCGCATCTGGCGCCCGCATTTTCCTGCTGAAAGGAGTTACCCATGCCCGCACGCAGCAAACGCCGCCTCAAAGCCGAAGATTTGTACGATTTGCAATCGCTTGCCGATGTGCGTTTGTCTCCAGATGGAGAACATGTGGTCTTTAGCCTGCAACGCGTGGATCGCAAGACAGAAAAGAAATACCGCAATTTGTGGGTCGTCTCTACGCGGCGGCAAGACGCGCGTCAATTTACCTGGGGCGATCAGGTGGATGTTTTTCCGCGCTGGTCGCCAGACGGCGAAACAATCGCCTTCCTTTCCAACCGTGGGGGCGAAGACCGCCCCGCCCAGATCTACCTGATCCCCTTTCGCGGCGGCGAGGCCCGCCCCCTGACCGATATCCAGGGCGAGATCGGCGCTTTAAGCTGGTCGCCGGATGGTCGCCGTCTGCTTTGCCTGGTGCGCAAGAAAGATGAAGAAACCCTGGCGCGAGAAAAAGACCCGCAGAAAAAAGCGCTGGGCGTGGTTGCCCGGCATTACCAGCGGGTGTTCTACAAACTGGATGGGTATGGTTATCTGCCACGGGAGCGCTGGCACATCTGGACAGTGGATGCGCGCACCGGTAAAGCGCGCCAGCTGACCGATCACCCGGTCTGGGACGAGCGCAGCCCGGCCTGGTCGCCGGATGGACGCTGGATCGCTTTCATTTCCAACCGCAGCGACGACCCGGACATGAACCCGGATGCCGATGATATTTTCATCATGCCGGCTGAGGGAGGCGCCGCCCGCAAACTGGACACGCCCTTTGGCAGCAAAACCTCCCTGGCGTTTTCTCCCGATGGGAAAGTTCTGGCCTGGTTTGGCCGCGAAGGAGAAGAATGGTATCGCAATCTAAACCTGTGGGTGATGCCGGTGGACGGCAGCGCGGCGGCGCGCAACCTGACGGGCCGCCACGACTGGCACACCGCCCCAGATGTGATCAACGACATTGGCTCCGCCGAAGCCATGCCGCCGATCTGGTCGCCTGATGGCCAGTGGCTCTATTTTCAGGTCGCCTGGCACGGCTCTGCGCTGCTCAAGCGCCTGCGCCTGAGCGACGGACAGACGGAAACCGTGGTTGGCGAGGGGGGCGTCGTGGGCAGCTTTGGCCTCGATCGCGCCCACAGCCGGGTGGCCTATTTCTTCGGCCAGATGGATGACCCGGGGCAGGTATACGTCCGCGACTTGAAGCGCGGCTCCACCCGTCACCTGACGCGCATCAACCGCGGCTTGTTGAGCCGCACCGACCTGGGGCAGATGGAAGAAGTCTGGTTCAAAGGCGCGCATGGGCGCGATTTGCAAGGCTGGATCCTGAAACCGCCAGGCTTCGACCCGGCTAAAAAATACCCCTCTATCCTCGAAATTCACGGCGGCCCGCTGACGCAATACGGCAAGTTCTTCATGCACGAGTTCTATTACCTGGCGGCTCAGGGATATGTGGTTTATTTTTCCAACCCGCGCGGTGGGCGGGGCTATGGCGAAGCCCACGCCGGTGCCATTTGGGAAGCCTGGGGCACGGTAGATTACGATG
>WGAD01000129.1 GCA_015489255.1 Anaerolineales bacterium
CTCATACACGCTGCGATCCTGGATGACGGAGGAAGGATGCTGTGCCAGGCGGCTGTGTAGCCGCAGGCGGTGCGCCAGGAAAAAAACCTGCGAGTGAAACGCCCAGGCCTGCATGTCCTGGTAAAAATCGGAAAGATAGGGGTTTTCGGTCACAGGCTCATAAAAAGGCTCAAAGCCCAGTTGCTGACAGAGCATCTCCACCAGGGTGGACTTCCCCACGCCGATGTTGCCGGCGACGGCGATGAAGCGTTTTTTCATGGTGCGCTTCCGGCCAGTTCTTCCTCGATGATGCGGACAAACACTTCGTAAGGTTGGGCGCCGAGCACCGGCCGCCCATTGATGAAGAAGGTCGGCGTGGAATTGACGCCCAGGGCTGCCGCATCGCGGTAGTCGGCTTGCACCTCGTCCCGGTAGCGGCGGGAGTCGAGGCATTCGGTAAAGGCGGTCATGTCCAGTTGCAGGTCGTTGGCGTATTGTTCAAAGGCTTTGCGGCTGAAACCGTATGCCTCGCTGAAGAGCGCGCTGTGATATTCCCAGTAGGCATCTTGTTCGCCGGCGCAATTGGCGGCTTCAGCCGCCGTGGCGGCAAAGGGGTGAATTGAACTCAGCGGGAAATCGCGGTATACAAAACGCACCCGATCGCCGTATTCCTCTAGCAGGCGGAAGAAGACCTCGTCGTGCCATTTTTTGCAATACGGGCATTGGTAATCGCTGAATTCAATGATGAGGACCGGGGCATCGGCGGGGCCTAGCGCCGGATCGTCATCGGCAGAGACTTCGAAGCGGGTCGTTTGCCCGCCAAAGGCTTCTTCTTGTTGCGGCTGAGCCGCAGGCTGGCTGCCCGCGCCAACGCGGGTGCCCAGCAGGAAGCCGATCAACAACGCGCCCAAAGCGGCGCCGAGCAGGGTTTGCAAGGGGTACTTGCGAACGGCAGGTTTTTGCGGTTGGGTGTTCATGGGCGCGATTATACCGTGTTCAAGGGCTTTTCTCTACTGAGATCCACAGCTGCCGTCCGTCTGTGATCAGGGTGATGTCGCCCATCCGATCGGTGCGCAGCAGGGGGTAGCCTTGCAAGGCATCTAGGGTGGCTGCGTGTGGCAGCCCGAAGGGGTTGCCCGCCGAAACGCTGAGCAACACCAGCTGCGGGTTGAGACGGTTGAGCCAGGCAGACGGGTTGAGCGTCTGATGACCGGAATCGGCTAACAGCAGCACGTCGACCGGGCCTAGAGCGCGCCCCTCTTGCAGGCGGGCGAGCGTGCCTTCGTCGCTGCCGATGGGAAGCAGCAAGCGAAAGTCTTGCCAGGTGAGGAGGAGCGTCAGTCCGCGCGGCCCGGCGTCCACGGCCTCCAGGCGGACGCCGGCGTCCAGCCAGAGGACATCTCCGGTGGCAGCCTGCCGCAGCGGGATGCCGGCGTCTTGCGTTTGACGGTAGAGGCGGCTGGCCTCCCTGGATGCCTGTGTCCCCCCGCCCCACCAGATCAAATCCGGCGGGTAACGTTCGACGACAACGGGCAAGGCCGCAACCTGGTACGAGGCCGGGTTGGCGATGATCAGGGCGTCCAGCTGCCGCTGGAAGGGCGGCAGGCTGCGCCCCAGGGCAGCGGAAAGCGCACTGGGGCTTTCTCCACCGTTGATCAGGACGTGTTGGCCGCCCGGCGAAGTGATGAGCAAGACATCGGCGGAACCGGCCTCGAGCAGGCGGATGTGCAAACGACCGTCGGGCAGCAGGAAGAGACTGCGCCAGAGCAGCCAGGCGAGCAACCCCAGCCCGAGGAAGACCAGGCCCGGCCGCAGCCGCTGACGACGAGGCCAGGTCCAAGGCAAGGTGAAGAGCGCCAGGTACCAGAGCGCCACCACCAGCGGAGAGAGCTCTCCCAGCACAAGGACGCCGTGGGGCCAGGCGGCGAAAGTCTCCACCAGGCGGATGGTATAGGCGACGAAAGGCCAGCTCACCGCGGCCAGCAGACGCCCCAGGGGCAGGTAGAGCAAACCGCCGAGGAGGGCCAGACCGCCGAGGATCATGACGGCGGATTGCGGCGGGAGGATGAAGGGGTTGGCGATGAAGGAAATGAGTGACACTTGCTGAAAGTGCCAGGCCATGATGGGCAGGGTGGTCAGCTGGGCGGCCAAAGTGAGCAGGACGTATTCGCTGAGCAAAGAGGCCCCTTGCCGCGCCCGTGAGGGCGGTAGCCAGCGTTGCAGCCAGGTTTCGGCGGCGCTTTGCATGGGCTGGCCATAGAGGATCAGGCCGAGGGTGGCGCCAAAGGAGAGCTGAAAGCCCACATCCCAGGGGATGAAGGGGTTGAGCAGCCCCATGATGCCTGCCACAGTGAAGAGGGTGTTCAGGCCGTCCTGGCGGCGCCCCAACTGACGGGCCAGCAAACCAGTTCCGCCCATTAAAGCCGCCCGAACGACGGCTGCATCGGCCCCGACGAGGAGCGTGTAGGCGGCGATGGCCAGGGCGGCGGTCAGCGCGCCGATGCGCGGGCCGAGCAGGCGGCTGAAGAGGCTGACGAAGATGCTGGCGATGATGGCGATGTTGAAGCCGGAAATGGCGATGATGTGCGATGTGCCGGTTGCTTTGAAGGCTTGCTGCAGATCGGCGGGCAGGCCGTTTTCCTCGCCGAGCAAAATCCCGGCCAGCAGCGAGGCTTCCGGGTCCGGGTAGAGGCGGTAAATCGTCTCCTGGGCGCGGTTTTTGAAGGCATACATGCTCCGCAGCCAGCGGCGGCCCTCGTTCCCGGGCAAAACGGTGACGGCAGCTTCTGGCATGTAAGCGTACACCCCCTGGCGTGCCAGATAATCGCGGTAGGAGAAAGTCTCGTTTTCGGGCGGGGTTTGCAGCCATCCGTAGAGGCGCACGCGCTGACCGTAAGTGAGGCTGGCTGCGGAGGGGTCAACCCGGGCCAGGATGCGGCCCGCGACGGGCAGGTCGCCGTCGCCGGTATCGATAGCGCGGGTTTCGATTTGCAGGTTGACGTAATGATCGCGCACGTCCGGCGGAGCGGCCAGAGAGCCGGTGACCCAGACCTGGTAGTTGCGATCGGTGTACCAGAGAACGTGAAAGGGGTCAACCTGCGGCTGGGCAGATTGATAGCGGACGGCGCCCAACAGCAGGGCGAGCGCCAGCGGCAGCGCCGGCAGGCGCAGAGATTTCAGCTGTGAATGCTTGCGCTGGGCCAGCCCGAAGGACAACAGGGCGGCCCAGCCCAGGAGCAGCCCCGCCCATCCCCGGGCGTGCGACAGCAGAATCCCGCCGAGGAAAGCCAGGCTGACCCATCCCAACAGGCGAGGGGAGCGTTCCATGTTTCTATTGTATTGAAATCTGCGGCCAGCGTGGCCCTTGTCCAGATTTTGCCTCCCACCAGGCCATACGCCGGGTTGGCGCACGCCGCCGAGGGAGAGCTCTCAAAGAATAAAGGAAGCGAGGCTGTGTGGACGACCTGCATGCATCCTCTTCCTGCACAAGCGGCAGTGTCCACCGGGGAAACGCTTACCCTGGCAGGGCAAACAGGAACACGACGCTGCCCCCATTTTCCATGAAACTGCGTGCCCTCCTCTGGCCAGGCGGCTTTCGTCGGCCCGATTTCGGTTATAATACTTCAAAAGACAGAGAGCGAGGACGAGGCGATGAAAGTCACGGTCATGCAAGACAATCTGGCGCAAGGGTTGAGCGTGGTTTCGCGCGCGGTATCTTCCCGCAGTGCGCTGCCGGTGTTGGCCAATGTGCTGGTAGCCACGGATGATGGGCGGCTGCGCCTTTCGGCCACCAACCTGGAGTTGAGCATCACCTGTTGGATCGGGGCGCGCATTGAACAGGAAGGGGCGACCACCGTACCTGCTCGCACCTTTGCCGACCTGGTGAACACCTTGCAGGGCCAGCAGGTCAACCTGTCGCTGGACGAAGCCAGCCAGACCCTGCGCGTGAAAAGTGAAACTTCGGCAGCGGATTTGAAATGCATCGATGCAGAGGAATTTCCTCCCTTGCCGACGCCGGATTTTGATGAGGCGATTGAAATCCAGGCAGATGAATTCCGCACCATGATTCAACAAGTGGCGCTGGCGGCCTCCAGTGACGAAACCCGCCCGGTGTTGATGGGCGTGTTGGTGAAAGTGGAAGGCGATCAGATCACCATGGCCGCCGCCGATGGCTTTCGCCTGTCCGTCCGCAAAGCGCGGCTGGCGGCAGCCGCCGCCGAACCGGTGACGGCGCTCATCCCGGCGCGCGCGTTGAACGAACTGGCGCGCATTGCTGGCGACGGCGACGCCACCATTTCCCTGGTCATCCCCAAGGGGCGGGGGCAGGCCGTCTTTCGGGTGAAGAATGTGGAACTGGTTACGCAGTTGATCGATGGCGCCTTCCCCGATTACGAACAGATCATCCCTCGTTCTTACAAAACGCGCACCATTGTTTCCACAGCCTCGCTGCTGAAAGCCTGCAAACAGGCCGAGATCTTCGCCCGCGAAGGATCGAACGTGGCGCGGCTGAACATTACGCCGGGGTCCTCGGAAATGGCGCCCAGCGAGGTGGAAATTTCGGCGGTAGCAGAGGAAACGGGCAAGAACGAAACCATTGTCGAGGCCACGGTAGATGGCGAAGGGCTGCTCATCGCCTTCAACGTGCGTTACTTGCGCGAAGTGCTGGAGGTGATTAAAACGCCCAACGTGGCGCTTGAGACCACCGCTCCCAATGCGCCCGGCGTGGTGCGCCCGGTGGGCGATGATGACTTTGTGCATGTGATCATGCCCATGCACCTGGGATAAGCCCTCTCTGGATAGCGGACAGGGCGGCGTTTCGTCGCCCTGTTTTGTTACCCCGACCAAGGAAAGATGAACCATGACGCTCCCGCCCCCTTCTACCGACCGGGTCTTAGCCATTTACCTGACGCTGAACCAGTATCCCATTTTGTCCACCCGCATTCGCGCCCGTATGCGGCGCGAGTTGTTCAAGCGTCGGTACATCAGCCGCGAAGACTTCGAAAACGAAGTGCGCGAAAAGGCCATCCGCTCTCAGGCGCTGGAAGGCCTGCACGATCCCTTTGCGCAGGAACCCTCGGATGTCTGGGAATTGCGGCTGGCGCGCGTGCGCGACTCGTTGACGGATTTTTACTTTGCCTATAACTTTACCTACGAAGAATTCGAGCGCATCGTCCGCGAGACGCTGCGAGAGCGGACGAATGAAGACCTGAATCTGGTGACGTTCAACCCGGAGCTGGCGCCACAATCACTGCTTTTTGAGCAGGCCCGCGAGATAGAGAAGAAACCCTTTGCCCAGCGCGGCAAATTGCAGGCCCGCTTGCAAGAGATCAAGGTGGTGTTGATCCGCACCATGATCAGCGACCAGCTGCGCTATATTGACATCGCCAAGAAATGGTTTACGGTGGACGACCTAGAATACATCCGCCAGCGGAAGATCGGGCAGGGGCGGATTGGCGGCAAAGCGGCCGGGATGCTGCTGGCGGAGCGCATCATCAAAGAGGTGGGCGGTGAGGAATTGGCGGCGGTCATCCGCACGCCGGAATCTTATTTCCTCGGTTCGGATGTGATGTATGATTTCATGTCCGCCAACGGGTTGATGCGCTGGGCAGACCAGAAATACAAATCGGATGCCGAGGTGCGGCGGGAATATCCACAAATCCTGGAAGAGTTTTCCCGCGGTGTCTTCCCCGACGATATCCTGAATGGTCTAGACAAATTCCTTGATGAGGTCCGAGATCGCCCGCTGATCGTTCGCTCTTCCAGCCTGCTGGAAGACAATTTCGGCACTTCGTTTGCCGGCAAATACGAAAGCGTGTTTTGCCCCAACCAGGGCAGCCGGGAGGAAAATCTGCGCACCCTCACGCAGGCGATTGGGCGGGTCTATGCCAGCGGTTTGAACCCCGATGCGTTGATGTACCGCCACCGCATGGGGTTGATCGATTACGACGAGCGCATAGCCATTTTGTTGCAGGTCGTAGAGGGCGAGCGCTTTGGGCGATATTACCTGCCCCATGGTGCCGGGGTGGCGTTCAGCCGCAACCTGTATCGGTGGGCGGTGCAAATTCGCCAGGAGGATGGCTTCCTTCGCCTGGTGTGGGGCCTGGGCACGCGGGCGGTCGATCAAACGGGCAATGATTATCCGCGCCTGGTGGCGTTGAGCCATCCCTTGTTGCACCCTACGGCGGTGACCAAGCGCATCAAACAGTATTCGCAGCAATACGTGGATGTGATCGACCTGGAGGCCAACGCCTTTCGCACACTGCCGGTGCGCGAGGTCCTCTCGCCCGATTATGCTGCCCTGCGTTACATTGCCCAGCAAGACGAAGGAGGCTACCTCTCTACCCCGCGCAGCCGGCTGGTCGATCCGGAAAACCTGGTCATCACCTTCGACGAGTTGCTGCGGCGCACAGATTTTGCCGCCAATATGAAGCGCATCTTGCAGGTGCTGGAAGAACATTACCGCTCGCCGGTGGATACGGAATTCACCCTGCGCATCATGGACCCGCGCGCCTTGCGCCCGCAGGTGCGCATCTCACTGCTGCAATGTCGGCCACAAAGTCACATAGAAACCGATGGCACTGTGCGCTTGCCTGCCAATCTGGCGCCGGAGGACATCGTCTTTTCCACACGGCGCATGGTTCCACAGGGGCGGGTGGATGGCATTCGCTATGTCCTTTTTGTCACCGAGGCATACTTCGCGCTGACGGAAGTCTCTTTGCGGCAGAAGCTGGAGCGGGCGATTGGCGCATTGAATGCCGCCCTGCAAGATGAAACCTACATCGCCGTGGGGCCGGGGCGCTGGGGCACGGCCTCGCCCGATTTGGGTGTGCACATTGGCTATGCCGACATCTACAACACCCGCGCCCTGATCGAACTGGCCGGCACTGGCATCGCCAACGCGCCCGAGCCTTCCTTTGGCACGCACTTCTTCCAGGATCTAATGGAAGCCAATATCTACCCGTTGGCCATTTACCTGGACGATGAGGATGTGGTCTTCAATCGGGAATTCTTTTACAAGACGCCTAATCATGTGCAGCGCTGGATGGAGATTGATGAGCGCCTGCTGGACGCGCTGCGCTTGATCGACGTGGAAGACTACCGCCCGGGGCATCGTTTGTCCCTGGTGATGGACAACGCCGCTGGGCGAGCAGAGGCTTTTTTGCAGCCGCTGGCTGAGGGGCCTCCTCAGAGGGATGGCTGATGCTCAGCTGGCTTGTGGGGGACGGGGCAAACGGATGTAAAAGCAGGCGCCCTGCCCGGGGCCGGGGCTTTCGGCCCACACCTCGCCCTGCTGGGCGCGGATCAGTGCGCGGGCGATGCTCAGACCCACGCCCAGGCCGCCGTGGTGGCGCGTCAAGTGGTTTTCCACCTGATAAAATTCGGTGAAAATCTTTTCCAGGTGCTGAGCGGCAATGCCGATGCCGTTGTCGCGCACCCAGATCAGGATGTGCTCGGCGCCTTCGTTGCGCGCGCCAATTTCAATCTGCCCGCCCTCGGGGGTAAAACGGATGGCGTTGTGCAAGAGGTCGCTCAGCGCGCGTTTGAAACGCTCGGCATCGCAATACACATAGCGCACCTCGGGCGCCAGATTGAGCCGCAGCTGATGCTTCTTGGCCTGCCAGTCGGCCTGCAAGTCGGCAACTACGGCCTCGAGCAGCGGCGCCAGCCGTTGGGGGGTGATGGCCGTGTCCAGTTCGCCCTGACGCAGGAGGGTGAGACTGGTCATATCTTTGATGATGGCCTCCATTTGGGAGGCGGCCTCCAGGATGTGGCGGGCGAATTCGGCAGATTCTCCGCTGGCGGCCTCCTCCAGGAAGGAGGCGTAGCCGATGATCTTGCCCAGCGGGGTGCGCAGTTCGTGTGAAGCCAGCGCCAGAAACGTACCCTTGAGCTTGTCCGCCTCCTGGATTTCCACATAGGCTTTTTGCAGGGCCTGCACCATGCGTGCGTTTTGAATGGCAACCGCCGCCTGGGCGGCCATGATCGCCAGCAATCCGCCGTCTTGTTCGCTGAATTCCCCCGTCTTCTTGTTGATGGCCTCGAGCACACCGATGGGCGTATCGCGGATGCTGAGCGGAACGCCCAGCAGAGAGCGGACGGAGAAACGGTGGCGGCGGGCGATGGCGTCGTAGTGACTGGGGTAATTGTCCGGGTGGCGCAAGATCATCACCCGGTTCGTGCGAAAGATCTGCCCGGCCATGCTGCCTTGCAAAGGGACGCGCACGTTTTTCAGGTGAGCGTCGGCCAGTCCGCTGATGGCGGCGAAGAAGAGATCCCCTTTTTTTGCATCGTGCAGCAAGATAGAAGCCCCCTCACACTGAAGCAATTGGCGCGCCTCCCGGGTGATGTGCTGGAGCAGTTGGTCGGTATCGAGGGTGGCGTTGAGCTGCACGCTGATCTCGGCCAGCGTGCTGAGTTGTTGCACGGCGGCGCGCAGCTCGGCGATGCGGGTCTCGTATTCGTGGGGTTGCATTTGGGACCTCCTTTCATGCAATTGTAACCACAATCGGCACAAATAGTTTCACGTGAAACGCCGTCTGCGCGGCCTGGTGGTAAAATTTGAAGGCAGATTTTTGCAGTTAACTCCCTGGAGGTATTTCCATGCAGGAACAAAAAGGTACGTTTGCCGTCAAAAAGGGACTGGCGCAGATGCTGAAGGGCGGCGTAATTATGGATGTGGTGACGCCAGAGCAGGCGAAGATCGCCGAAGAGGCCGGCGCCGTGGCCGTCATGGCGCTGGAGCGCGTCCCGGCTGATATCCGCGCCCAGGGTGGCGTGGCACGCATGTCCGACCCGGAACTGATCCTCAAGATTATGGACGCTGTCTCCATCCCGGTGATGGCGAAGGTGCGCATCGGGCATTTCGTGGAAGCCCAGATCCTGGAAGCCATCGGCGTCGATTACATCGACGAATCGGAGGTGCTGACTCCGGCGGACGAAGAGCACCACATCAACAAGCATGAATTCAGTGTGCCCTTCGTCTGCGGTGCCCGCAACCTGGGCGAAGCGCTGCGGCGCATCGGCGAAGGCGCTGCCATGATCCGCACCAAAGGCGAAGCGGGGACGGGCGATGTGGTCGAAGCTGTTCGTCATGCACGGGCGGTGCTGGGCGAGATCCGGCGCCTGCAAAATACACCCGACGAGGAACTGATGACGTATGCCAAAAATATCGGCGCGCCCTACGAATTGGTCAAGCAGGTGAAGGAATTGGGGCGTTTGCCGGTCGTGAACTTTGCGGCGGGCGGCATTGCCACCCCGGCAGATGCCGCGCTGATGATGCAGCTGGGCGTGGACGGCGTCTTTGTCGGTTCGGGCATTTTCAAGTCTGGCGATCCGGCCCGGCGCGCTGCGGCGATTGTCAAAGCCGTTACGCATTACAACAACCCGTCCATCCTGGCAGAGGTTAGCCGCAACCTCGGCGAACCCATGGTCGGCATCAACGTCTCGGCGATGGACGATTCCGAGCGCATCGCCGGGCGCGGCTGGTAGGCGGCGATGAAAGTCGGCGTGCTGGCTTTGCAAGGCGATTTCGCCGAACACCTGTCCATGCTGCGGCGCATTGGCGTCGAGGGCGTGGAGGTCCGCCTGCCCGAGGAGCTGGAAACGGTGCAGGCGTTGATTATCCCGGGTGGCGAATCCACCACCATCGGCAAACTGGCTGTGGATTTTGGTTTGCTGGAGCCTTTGCGCGCCTTCGGGCGCGAGCGTCCCATTTGGGGTACTTGCGCCGGCGCCATTTTTCTGTCGAAGGATGCGCACCGCCAACAGCCGCTGCTGGAGTTGATGGATATCACCGTGCAGCGCAACGCCTTTGGCCGCCAGGTGGATTCTTTCGAGGCCGATCTGGATGTGAAGCCGCTGAAACAGGCCACAGGCACTAGCGAACCGTATCACGCGGTGTTTATCCGCGCCCCGATCATCGAGTCGGTGCGCGGAAGCGCGGAGGTGCTGGCCACCTTGCCCGACGGACGCATCGTCGCCGCCCAGCAGGGGCATTTGCTGGCGACCTCGTTTCATCCGGAACTCACCGACGACCTGCGCTTCCACCAGTATTTCGTTTCGTTGATCTCATGATGGCATGGACGCCCGCGCGCTGATCCCGCTGGACCTCCCCTGGCTGTGGTGGATGCGGCGGCGCGCCTGCGCGCTTGACAGCGAACAAACGTTGCTTTTTGGCAGCGCTTTACGCTGGGAATCGTTGTATGCGGCAATGGCGCCGGGCGCTCGCAGCGCCATCGCCGTGCGTCCGGTCTCCCCCCGGTCGGCGGCGGGGATGCGCCTCCTACCCGGGGGGAAGGCAGCGGCTTTGCAGTTTTGGTTGCCGGCTTCCTCGGCAGCAGACTTGGATGCGACCGGCGCCTTGTACGCCTGGCTGGCCGCTCGTGCGCTGCACTGGGGCGCGCGTTGGCTGCAAGCCGCCGCGCCTCCCGAGGAGCAGGTGGTGGACGGTTTGCAAAAGGCTGGCTTTCGCCCGCTGACCTGGCAATGGACGGAGATTTGTCTGGACATGCTGCCTTCCTGCCAGGCGGGGAACTGGCGGCCACAAACTCCCGCCGATTGGCCTCAGATCCGTGCCCTGTACCGCCGCACCATTCCGGCGCCCCTGCGTTTGCTGGAAGAACTGGACGATTTTACCGCGATCTGGGTGTACGCCCCCCGGAGTGAAGTGCAGGCTTGCGCCCGTGTTCGTTGCGGGCCGCGCGGCTGCCTGGTGTACCCCTTGTTCCCCTCTCACCTGCGGGTGACGGAACAGATCCTGGAGGAGATGTTGTGCGCGTTGCAGCGCGCCGGGGCCATCCCGCTTTTCATTCGGGTGCGGTCCTACCAGGAGTGGCTGCTGGGTCTGCTGTCCCGCTTGTCGCGTCCTGCGCGTCCGCGCGAACTGGTGTTGGTGCGCAGCCTGGCGCACACCGTGCCGCAGAGACGGGCTGAAGAACGGCAGAGCGCACCTGCGCCCTCGTTTCAATAGACAGGAAGGTTATGAGCACGCAACACAAAATTACCGACGACCTGGACGCCCTGCTGGCTGTTTTGCCCTCCGATATCGCCGCTGCCGTGCGCGGGGAAGGCGAAAGCGACGAGCTGCTGGAGATCGTCATGGATTTAGGCCGCCCGCCCACCGCACGATATGTAGAGCGGGAGGTGGTTTTGCGTTCCAAAGAGGTGCAGCGCGCGGAACTGGAGCATGTGGTCGCGCGCATTGGCGATTTCGATGCCGACAACCGCGCCGGCCTGGAGCGCACCTTGCACCGCATCTCCGCCATCCGCAACCGGCGCGGGGTGGTGGTGGGGCTGACTTGCCGCGTCGGGCGGGCGGTGTATGGGACGATTGACATCCTGGAAGACATCATTTCGGCGGACAAGAGCATATTGCTCTTGGGGCGCCCCGGCGTTGGCAAAACCACCTTGCTGCGCGAAGCCGCCCGCATTTTGGCGGAACGCAAGCGGGTGATCATCGTCGATACCTCGAATGAAATCGGCGGCGATGGCGACGTGCCGCACCCGGCGGTCGGCAAGGCCCGGCGGATGCAAGTGCGCGAACCGACCTTGCAGCACGAAGTGATGATCGAAGCCGTGGAGAACCACAACCCGGAAGTGATCGTCATCGATGAAATTGGCCGCGAACTGGAAGCCCTGGCCGCCCGCACCATCGCCGAGCGCGGCGTGCAGCTGATCGCCACAGCGCACGGCAACACGCTCGACAACCTCTTGCTCAACCCCACCCTCTCGGATCTGGTCGGCGGTATTGAAGCGGTCACGCTTTCGGACGAGGAAGCGCGCCGCCGTGGGACACAAAAGACGGTGTTGGAACGCCGCGCCCCGCCGACCTTCGACGTGCTGGTTGAGATACAGCACCGCGACCGGCTGGCGGTGCACATGGACGTGGCCGCCGCCGTGGACGCCATTTTGCGCGGCCACCCCACGCCGCCGGAGATCCGCATTCGGGATGCTGCCGGGCAGATCCGCATTGAAAAACCGGCGCCGCCGGCCTCGCAGCGCGGCGGCGTCAGCCGCCGTGGCGCCTCGCGCCTGCCGTTGCAACGGCAGCGCCTGCCCGATGCGGCCCCATCGCCCCGAGCTACGGCTGAAGGAGGGGAGCGCCTGGTGCGCATCTATGCCTATGGCGTAGCGCGCAACCGCTTGCAACAGGCCATCCGTCACCTGAACGTGCCTGCCGTCCTCGAGCAAGACGTCGGCCAGGCCGATGTCCTGGTGACCCTGCGTTCATACTACCGCAAGCGGCAGCGCATTATCGTCGATGCGGAACGCCGTGGGCTGCCGGTGTACGTTTTGCGGGCCAACACCACCACCCAAATCCAGCGCTTCTTGGGCGATTTCTTCAACATGCCGGCGGCGATGGCGCCGCGCGAATATGAAGAAGCGCGCGACCAGACCCTGGCGGCCATCCAGGCGGTGCTCAACGGAGAACGTTGGGTGGACTTGCCGCCGATGCCCGCCGAAGTGCGGCGTATGCAGCACGAACTGGCGCGCCAATACGACCTGACCTCGCATTCTTACGGCAAAGAGCCGCGCCGCCACGTGCGCATTTTTCGGGAGTAACCATGTTCATTTCGTTCGAAGGCCCGGAAGGCGCGGGCAAAACTTCGCAGGTGGCCGCCCTGGCCGACTGGCTGCGCGGACAGGGGTTGCAGGTCTTCGTCACGCGCGAACCCGGGGGGACGGCTATCGGTGAGCAAATTCGCCAGGTGCTGACGCGCATGGACAACCAGGCCATGCACCCGCGGACGGAGATCTTGCTGTTTCAGGCTTCACGGGCGCAACTGGTGTCCCAGGAATTGCGCCCACGGCTGGCGGCAGGTGAAATTGTGCTTTGCGACCGCTACGCTGATGCGACCCTGGCCTACCAGGGCTATGGGCATGGGGTAGACCTGGAGATCTTGCGCACGCTGATCCGCTTTGCCACCGACGGCCTGATGCCCGACCTGACCTTTTTGCTCGACCTGGACGTGAGCGCAGGCCTGCTGCGCAAGAACAACACCGGCGAATGGAATCGGCTGGATGCTTACGACCTGGCCTTCCATGAGCGCGTCCGCCAGGGATACCTGAAACTGGCAGCAGCAGCGCCGCAGCGCTGGCTGCGGGTGGACGCCTCTCTGCCCTGGGATGTGGTGCAAACCCGCTTGCGGATGCATTTGCGCGCCCGCCTCAACCTGCCAGCCGAAGAATCGTTCAAGGAGATCGATCAGGATGACTGATGAATTTGTGCCGGTGCACCCGGTACCCCTGCTGATTGTCATATCCGGCCCTTCTGGCGTTGGGAAAGACAGCGTTTTGAACCGGATGAAAGAACGCGGCCTGCCCTTCCATTTTGTGGTCACGGCCACCACGCGCCCGCCGCGCGAGGGCGAAGTGGACGGGGTGGATTATTTCTTCGTCTCCCGTGAGAAATTCGCCAGCATGATCGATAACGACGAATTGCTGGAATATGCCATCGTGTACGAGGAATACAAAGGTGTGCCCAAAGAACAGATCCGCCAGGCGCTGGCCTCTGGCCGCGATGTGATTATGCGGGTGGATGTGCAAGGGGCGGCCACCGTGCGCAAACTGGCGCCGGAGGCCCTGCTCATCTTCCTGACGGCGGAAAGCGAGGCCGATCTGGTGGCGCGGCTGCACAAGCGCAAGAGTGAGACCGCCGAAAGCCTGCATTTGCGCATTGCCACCGCTCGCCAGGAGTTGAAGCGCATCGACGAATTCGATTACGTGGTGGTCAACCGCAACGGCCGCCTGGAAGAGACGGTGGAAGTCATTCAAGCCATCATCCGCGCGGAGCACCACCGCGTGAAACATCGGAAGGTGACCCTGTGAACGCGCCGCCCAACCAGGACCCGCAGCCGGTTTCCGAGCCGGCGCAACGGGAACCGGGCCCCATTGTGCTGCGCTGGAAAAGTTACCCCGTGCGGGCAACGTATGGCCTCATGGGGGGCACCATCCTCGTGTATATCCTGCAAATCTTGAGCGAAACCCTGCTGGGCACGGATATGCCCGCCCTTTTTGGGGCCAACCACCCGGCGCTCCTGGCGGATGGGCAGATCTGGCGCCTGGTGACGCCGCTGTTTTTGCATGGCTCGCTGATGCACATCGGCTTCAACATGTATGCGCTGCTGATCCTGGGGCGCGATATGGAAAGCGTGTTGGGCTGGTGGCGTTTCCTGGCGCTGTACCTGGCGGCAGGCGTTGCGGGCAACGTTTTTTCCGCCCTCTTTACGGCCAGCTGGTCTTTGGGCGCTTCCACCGCGTTGTTTGGCATTATCGCCTTTGAATTGGTATTTGTGTACCTCAACCGCGATTTCTTTGGCCGACGGGCCGATGCGCTCATCCGGCAGGCGCTGGGGCTGGCGGCGCTGAACTTCGTCATCGGCCTGGCGCCCGGGATCGACAACTGGGGCCACCTGGGCGGCTTCTTGGGCGGGTTGCTCTTCGCCTGGCTGGCCGGGCCTCGCTGGCAGGTGCGCCCGTCTGCGGACGGTTTGGAAGTTTTCGATCCGCGCGCGAGCGTGCAGCCGACGCTCCTGGCCGTCAGCCTGGTGGTTGGGATTTCGCTGGCCCTGCTGATCGCCAGCTGGTCTTAAAGCGCCAGTCCGCCCTGGCGGACGGACTGGCTGGTGGGGAATTCGGTGACAACCGGCTGCGCGCCGGTTGTTTTTTCTCTTACTTTTCAATCGCTGCCTTCAGCCGGCGGGCCAGTTGACCGAATTCTGGCGTGTAGCGCATGGCCTCCTGCCGCGGGCGGGACAGCGGGACGG
>WGAD01000130.1 GCA_015489255.1 Anaerolineales bacterium
GTGGTGGAATATTGTAAAGCCTGCTTCCCGGCTGTTTTCAGCACATGGTCGCAGGCTTTTTCAATGGCCTCGGTTGGAAAAACTTCCGGAGCAGGCAAGCCGCCCGCAAAGGAAATGATATCGGGCTGCTGGGTAAGTTTAAGCAATTCACGGATAATCGAGCTGCTCATCGAAGACAGCCGGTGAGCATAGCGGTACTCCCAACGGGTTTTCATGCGTCCTCCTGAAAAAGTTTTGACAGGCACACCTTAAGCATAGGAGGAAACAGAGGTTTTGGCAAGGGCAGAGACTGCCGGACGAAAAGCGGTTATACTATTGTCTAATCAGCCGATTGCGCGCTCAAACCTGACCATTCAAGGAGTAAACGATGACAATCTCTCCACCGACCCCGCCCCGTTGGGATATGTCCAATGTTTTCCCCTCGCTGGAAAGCGAGGCCTTCCAGGCCGCCGTCGCCGAGGTGCAGCGCCAGGCGGAAGAACTGGACGTTTTTTTCACCGCTCACCTGGTCGCAGCCCACGCCGAAACGCCAACCGATCAGCTGACGCCGCTGGTGCGCGAGGCCATTGAGCGCTTCAACGCCATCTCGGAGCAGGCGGGCACCGTGCGCGCCTACATTGCCGCCTTCGTGACCACCGACTCGCGCAACGAACTGGCGCGGCGGCGCATGTCTGAATTTCAGCAAATTGGCGTCCGTTTGCAAATGCTGGGAACGCGCTTCCAGGCCTGGCTGGGCCGGTTGGGGCCGGCGCTGGAGGCCGTCATCGCTGCCGATTCAGTCGCCCAGGCACACGCCTTCATGCTGCGAGAAGCCGCCGAACAAGCCCAATACATGATGAGCGAAGCCGAAGAGTCGCTGGCCGCCGAACTCAACCTGAGCGGCGCCGATGCCTGGAGCAAACTCCAGGGCACCGTCACCTCGCAGCTGACGGTGGATTTCGAGCTCGATGGAGAGATGAAAAAACTGCCGATGCCGGCGCTCATCAACCTGCACTCACACCCTAATGAAGACGTCCGCCGCCGAGCTTACGAAAAAGAAATGGAAGCCTGGAAATCGGTGGAAGAGACCCTGGCCGCCTGCATGAACGGCGTCAAGGGGACGGTGAACACGCTCAACAAGCGCCGCGGGCGCGAAGACGCCCTGCACGCTGCCCTCGACGCTGCCCGCATCGACCGGCAAACGCTCGAAACCATGCTAGCCGCCATGAAAGATTCCTTCCCAATGTTCCGCAAATACTTCCAGGCCAAGGCCAAACGCTTCGGCAAAGAAAAACTGGCCTGGTGGGACGTGTTTGCGCCGGTCGGCAAGGTGGACAAGACCTACACTTTCGACGAAGCCCGCGATTTCATCATCGCCAACTTCGGCAAGTTCTCGCCCGAGCTGGCCGATTTCGCCCGCCGCGCCTTTGAGAACGGCTGGATAGACGCCGAGCAGCGCGAAGGCAAGCGCGGCGGCGCGTTTTGCATGGGCGTGCCGGGCGTCAGGGAAAGCCGCATCCTTTGCAACTTCGACGGTTCGCTGGACCAGGTCAGCACCATCGCCCACGAATTGGGCCATGCCTTCCACAACGAATGCATGTACCAGGCCGGCAAAACACCGCTACAACGCCAAACGCCCATGACGCTGGCCGAAACGGCCTCCATCATGTGCGAAAACATCGTCATGGAGGCCGTGCTGGCCGAAACCACCGACCCGCAGGAGGAGCTTGGCATCCTGGAAACCCGCCTGATCGGCGACGCCCAGGTCATTGTAGACATCTATTCGCGCTTCCTCTTCGAGCAGGAGGTCTTCAAACGGCGGGAGAACGCCGAGCTTTCCGCCGCTGAATTATGCGAAATTATGGAGTGGGCGCAGGCCGAAACCTACGGCGATGCGCTGGACGAGAACGCTCGTCACAAATATATGTGGACCTGGAAGCCGCATTATTACTACGCCGGCCTGTCGTTCTACAACTTCCCCTACGCCTTCGGCCTGTTGTTTGGCATCGGGTTGTATGCCATCTACAAGCAGCGCGGCTCGGCCTTTGTGGAGGAATACAAACAGCTGCTGGCCTCCACCGGCGAAGCCAACGCCGCCGACCTGGCCGCCCGCTTCGGCATCGACATCCGCTCGCGCAAATTCTGGGACGACAGCCTGGCCGAGATCGGCCACCGCATTGAACGTTATTGCGAACTGTAGCCCGCATTCTGCCCACCGGGCAAAGCAAAACGGGGCGATTTTCGGATCGCCCCGTTCCTTTTGCTACGGCGAATAAAAGGCCACCGCGGGGGAATTATGGTGCAATTGACGCCAGTCGTTGACGCCGAGGGAAAATGTGCCACGCCAGCCAGGCCATAAACAAGTATGGCACCAGGAAATGGTTCGGCAAATAATGGTTGAGGAACAGCAACCACGCAGCTCCGATCGTTATTTCGGGCAACGGAAGCGGCAGGTCTTGACGCCTGACGCGCAGCACGGCGACCAGGGCCACGGACAAAATAGTCAGATCATGATAATGCAAATGCGGCGCGGTCAAAGCCGAAAGGGAAAGGGTGGCCGCAATAAGCATCTCGTCCACGCGCCGGGTTCTGCGCCAGCGAATGGCAACCAGCACCAAGGTCACCACAAAGAGGCTCCAGCTGATGCCTTCGATTTGCTTGAACGAAAGACTGGGAAACCTGCGTGCCATAATGCCCGTGATATTGAACATGGCCGGCAACCCCATTTGGAAACCATCGCCTTCCGAAGTCAGGCTGAGGATATGCAAAAAATCGCGCGTTCCATCCAGGCCAAGCAGCAAGAAGCTCAATGCCGCCAGCAAAGCGCTGCCCGCTGCAAACCAGAGAAACGTTCGCTTGCGTTGCATAAGCGTTGGCACGGCGAGAAATAATGCAATATGCGGCCGTACCGTTGTCAGGGCAAGGCCCAACCCTGCCTGTTTGGGTTGTTTGTGTAATAACCCGTCCATCCAGAGAGCAGTTCCTAGCAGCAACACCACACTATCCTGTCCCTGGATAATGCTGATCGCCGTGGGAAAAAACAACCAGAGACCAAGGGCGGTAAACAGACGATCCGATGGCTTTTCTTGCGTCAGTGTACGCTGCAACACATAAACGCCAGCCACGCCAATCAGCGTCAACGCAATTGCCCAGCGAGTAAACGATGCCGTATAATTTGAGCTGACCAGGAATTGCAAAACAGGGATAAGGAAAGGCAAGTGATTATAAGGATAGGTTTCTTCAACCGGCAGCACAGTCCCGATGATTTTTTGCTCTGCGGCATGTTGCAAATTCAGGTCGTACACTTGAGAGGCGCCGTATTGACGGGCAATATCTCCTGCGGCGTAAAAGGCAATAAAATCCGCAGTGGAATACAAAAGCGGGGTCGTAATCTGAGTTACCCACAAAAAGAGATAGATCAGCAGCAATACAGCGCTGGCCACCAGCCTGAACATCCATTGTAGTAAGTGTCTTTTTTGAGCGTGCATATTTTGTTGAGAGGTAACACAGTCAAAAGAAAGGTTGGAAATCGCGCTCGACCAGCAACAACCTTTTGTCAACCAGTAGTGTATCATTTCTTCTGTAAAAAGAGTGAGCCAGGTGGTATCCTTGAGAGCGATTCAAACCCAAACAAGGAGGTACCATCATGGCTCACCGTATGCATTATACCCTACCTGAGACCCTGTTAGA
>WGAD01000131.1 GCA_015489255.1 Anaerolineales bacterium
GCGGGGGTGGGAGAAGGCGTGGGCGTGCCATCTGGGTAGAAATCAAACGTTTCGCGGATGGCGGCTTCTACTTCTTCTGGTGAAACGGTCAGGCCCATTTCTGCGGCGGCTTGCCGAATGAGTTTCTCGTTGATCATCTCGTCCAGCACGTCCTGGCCGATCAGCAGCGGCTGGGTGGTCAGGCGGGTGACGATGTTCTGGACGAGGGGCGCGAAGTTGGGGTCGGTTTGTGGATCGATGCCCAGGATTTGTGCGTAGAACATGTATTGCTGATAGCGGTTGATTTCTTGCTGCCGCTGCATCCGTACCCGGGCTTGAAATTCGGCCAGCGTGATCTCTTCGCCATTGACGACAGCCACGGGCCGGCGCTGCTTGAGGTAGGTGTCGTTCAGCCAGCCGTAGCCTAGCAAGAGGGCCACCAGCAGGAGGATGCCAAACAGGATGCCGTTGACCAGGCGGCGCTGACGGCGCTCGCGCTCCAGACGGCTGGCGTATTTGCGGTTTTCACTTTGGGTCTTGGCTTTCTTTTCTTTACGGGTTTCTTTTGCTGCCATTTGTTTTTTGCCTCTGACAGACAGCGGGGCGTTGGGGCTTGGCCCCACGCCCCGCCGTACAGGGTTGTTTTGGGTTGGGCTTTAGTACTCGGAAAGTTCGCCCACGAAGGGCAACAGTGCGATGTGGCGGGCGCGTTTGATCTCGCGCGCCAGCTGGCGCTGATGCCGTGCGCACACGCCGGTTTGGCGGCGCGGGCGGATCTTGCCCTCGTCGGTAATAAAGCGGCGCAAGAGGTCGGCGCGCTTGTAATCGAGGGGCAGGTTCTTGTCCGTGCAAAACGGGCAGGTTTTGGGTCGAGCGAAATAGCGGCTCATGGTTTTACTCCCTGAAACTGCTTAGAAGGGAAATTCATCGTCCACGTCATCGGCGGCATCGGCAAAGGGCGTTTCGTTCGTCTCGCCGGATTCATGGCGCGGGCCAGAGCCCAGGATCACCATGTCGTAGGCGACCACCTCCACAGAGGTGCGCCGGTTGCCTTCCTTGTCTTGCCATTTGCGGGTCTGCAAACGGCCCTCAATGTACACTTGTTGTCCCTTGTGCAGATATTTTTTGCAAATTTCTGCCAGGTTTCCCCAAGCGACGATGTTGAACCATTCCGTGGCTGTGCGCCGTTGCCCGTCGGAGGTATTCCACGAGCGGCTTGTTGCCAACGAAAAGGTCGTTACCGGACGACCGGAAGGCGTGTATCGCATTTCGGGGTCACGTCCCAAATGGCCAATCAGCATGACTTTGTTCAAACCACGGCTCATACCACTTGCTCCTTGTTTCCTGATAACAACACATGGACGCCCGAAATTGATCCGATGCCTCGAGGCGTGTTATTTGACTACAATCAGTGAGCGCATGATGTTTTGATCAATGCGCATGTTGCTTTCCAGCGTGCGGACGAAAGCCGGCGGCATCTTGACTTCAAGAAGCACATACCAGCCTTCCTTTTGCTTCTTGATCGGATACGCCAGCTTGCGGCGACCCCATACGTCGGTCTTTTCGATGGCGCCGCCGGCTTCGGTGATCCACCCCTGCAATTTCTCCAGGGCAGCAGCGAAGGCGGTTTCATCCAGGTCGGGCTGGAAAATGACCACGAGTTCGTATTGACGCATAAGAAGGGAACCTCCTTTCCTCGGGATTGCGTCTGTCGGCAGCCGTCGGCTTTCGCAGACGCGGAAGGAGCCACGGGACGTGACAAGTGGGCGTAGTGTAGCATATTTTGGCCGCTTTGCAAAGGGGCTAACGATGCGTCTGGATAAATTCAACGAAGACCTGATTGCTCACCAGATAGGCGACGGGGACGAGCCGCAGGTGCGGCCCGTCGGGAAAATTTACCCATTCAACCAGGCCACGGGCGAACACCCGCTGCAAGGGTTTGTGGAAGCGATCCTCCAGCGTTTGGCCGAATCGTTGCTGGAAGCGGGTGGCCGAAACCCCTTCGTGGGTCAGGCGCAACCCCATCATCATAAATTCTTCCGTCTCATCGGCGGGGGCGAGCCTTTGCCGTTGTGCGGCGGCAGGCGAAAGCGGAAACGTACGCGGGCGCGCGCCATCTTGCAGGCGGGCGAGGTAGCTGCGAATAGACAAGACATTGCTGTAACGCAGCCCGGGGACGTAACCATGCGCGCCAGCGCCAAAACCGAGATAAGGCTGGCCTCGCCAGTAGATCAGGTTGTGGCGGCAGTGTTTTCCCTCGCGTGCCCAGTTGGAGATTTCATACTGCGCGTAGCCAAGAGAGGCCAGCCTCTCTTGGGCCAGCGTGTACATCTCTGCAACGAGGTCCGGATCAACGGGCGGCAGCAATCCGCGCCGAGCCCAATGGGCAAAGGGAGTGCCTTGTTCGAGCGTCAACGCGTATAAGGACAAATGATCGGGAGAGAGGCGCAGCGCCCAACTCAGGTTTTCTTCCCAACGCGCAAGCGACTGCCCGGGCAACCCGTAGATCAGATCCAGGTTCAGGTTGTCGAATCCGGCGCTACGGGCGGCCTCTACGCTGCGGATGACGGCTGAAAAATCGTGGCTGCGCTCCAGGAGGCGCAACTCGGCCGGGTGGGCCGATTGCACCCCCAGGCTCAGGCGGTTCAATCCGGCGGCCCGCAGGCCGCGCAGCCCGGTTGGGGAAAGGGTTCCCGGGTTGGCCTCGGTGCTGATTTCTGCCTCGGGTTTCAGGCGATAATTGCGGGCAATGGTTTCCAGAATGCGGGCGTATTGAGCAGGTTGCATCAACGAAGGTGTGCCTCCGCCGAAGAAGACGGTCTCCACTTGCAAGGGGGCAGAAGAGGCGGCGACGGTTTTCAGTTCGCGGCACAGCGCCTCTACATAGGCGTTCAACAAGGATTCTTGCCTGGCGTAGGTGTTGAAATCGCAATAAGCGCAACGGTGCTGGCAAAAAGGAATGTGCAGGTAAAGGCCGTAGGTGTTCATGCACGTATTCTACCCGCAAAACAGATGCGCTTTATTCGCTGGCCTGCGTTGTCTGCAAATGCGATGTGCTGCACTCTACGGGGAGTCGGGGCGCACCTTTCCATCTCCTCTCTGTGGTCTTCACGTGAACACAGCGTGAACGCCGCACGACGGGGCGTCCATGCGATAGGGATTTCTCTAATTCTTGAGCGGCAGAGGGAAGC
>WGAD01000132.1 GCA_015489255.1 Anaerolineales bacterium
CTTCCACGCCCCCCGCCACCGCGCCGCCAACCGTCACGCCCACGCCGCTGCGCCTCGCTTTGCCCACGCCCGCCGCTGTGCCGCGTTCCTCCTGGCGTCCGCCGCTCTATCCCACGCCCTGGGCGCCCTCGCCCCACGATCATTTCTACCTGGCACGCCCCATCGCCGCTGACGAAATCAACTGGCCGCTCGCCTCCTATCGCTACGGCGGCGTTTTCTTCAGCCCCGATGTGCCCCACACCGGCATAGACATCCCAGCCAAACGCGGCACGCCCGTCCTGGCCGCCGGCGGCGGCACGGTCGTTTGGGCGGGTTGGGGCTTCTACAGCGGCAACTCGCAAGATACCGGTGACCCTTACGGCAAGGCCGTCGCCATCCGGCACGATTTCGGCTACCAGGGGCAGGCCATCTACACCGTTTACGGCCACATGGACGAGGTCTTCGTTACCCGCGGCCAGCGTGTGGCCGTGGGGGAATCGCTCGGCATCGTCGGCGATACCGGCTTCACCACCGGGCCTCACCTGCATTTCGAAGTCCGCGTGGGAGACAACAGCTTCTTCCGCACATACAACCCCGAATTATGGCTGGTGCCCCCGCAGGGCTGGGGCGTGCTGGCCGGGCGCATCATGGCCGCCAACCGCTCCCCAATCCGTCAGGCTGCGCTCACCCTGCGCAACGAAGAAGGGCAGGTTTGGCGCATCCGCACCTATGGCAGCGGCACCATTCACGGCGACCCGTATTACAACGAAAACATGGTGCTCAGTGACTTGCCCGCTGGCGTATATACGCTTTCTTTCCTTTACAAGGGGTGGGTGTACCAAACGCCGCTCACCATCTTCCCCGGGCGGGTTACGTACCTCACCTTCCAGGGCTACCATGGGTTTCAGGTGCTCCCGCCGCCGACGCCCGTCTGGTCGCCTTGACACTCCGAACATTTGTGCTAAACTTGCCTTGTCCACTCAGAGAGAATACAATGAAAGCATCCGTGCCGATTTTGGGAGAAGACCATGCCTCGCAAAAAGAAAAATGAAGAGACTTCCGCCGCCGACGCCCGCCAAAACCTGCTCAACAAAGCCGTGGAAGATATCCTGAAGCGTTACGGTGACGGCGCCATCATGCGTCTGGGCGACGCGCAGCACATGATCACCGAAGCCATCCCCACCGGCTCCATCTCGCTGGACCTGGCGTTGGGGATTGGCGGCATCCCGCGCGGGCGCATCACCGAAATTTTTGGCCCGGAATCCTCCGGCAAAACCACCATCTGCCAGCACATCGTCGCCGAGGCACAGAAACTGGGCGGCACCGCCGCCTTCATCGACATGGAACACGCCCTCGACCCGGTGTACGCCGCCCGCTGCGGCGTGGACATTGAAAACCTGCTCGTCTCCCAACCGGATACCGGCGAACAGGCGCTAGAAATCGCCGAAACCCTGGTGCGCTCCGGCGCGGTGGACATCATCGTCATCGACTCGGTGGCCGCTCTGGTGCCGCGCGCAGAGATCGAAGGCGACATGGGTGACCCGACGATGGGCGTCCAGGCGCGGCTGATGAGCCAGGCCCTGCGCAAGCTCTCCGGCGCCATCAACCAGACCAACACCGCCCTCATCTTCACCAACCAGTTGCGCCAGAAGATCGGCGTGATGTTCGGCAACCCGGAGACCACCACCGGCGGCATGGCGCTCAAATTCTACGCCTCCGTCCGTATGGACATCCGTCGCATCCAGTCGATCAAGGTCGGCAACGACATCATCGGCAACCGGACCCGCGTGCGCGTGGTCAAGAACAAGGTTGCGCCGCCCTTCCGCGTGGCCGAATTCGACATCATGTACAACGAGGGCATCTCCCGCGAAGGAGACCTGCTCGACCTGGCCACGGAAATGGAAATCATCACCAAACGTGGTTCCTACTATTCCTTCGGCGAACTCCGCCTGGGGCAGGGGCGCGAAAACGCCAAAGAATTTTTGCGCCAAAACCCCGATCTCACCGCCGAAATCGAGGCCCTGGTGCGGCAAAACGCCTTCGGCCTGCCCTATGCGGTCAACGACGAAGGCGGCGAGTGAACCTGCTTCCCTTAACCATCATCCACAGCCTGCGCTGGCAGGCTGTTTTTTCATCCCGGCAACAACACATCCAGACATATTTACCCCATTGCTATACTCTAACCAGCCCTCCCACCGGAATGCTCCGCATGAAAGTCTCTTTTTTTGCCTCTGAACTTCGCCCCCGCGAACAAGAAGAACTACACCTCTTCCTGCAAAAACTGGTTCGCTATGGCCTATGGGCAACCGCCATCGGTACCGGCTTGCAGTTCACCTCCGGGTTTTCGCTGGCGCCCTTGTTGTTCAATGGCGCGCTCTTCCTCTTTTTGCTGGCGATCTCCCTGCTGCTCCAACGCGGACATTACACCCTGAGCGCATTCGGCTTCCTTTTCGTGTTCTGGCTATACGCCCTGCTGGCTATGATCTTCTTCGGCGGGCTGACCAATCCCATCATCGGCACCCAGGTCGTGCTCATCCTGGCGGCCGGCACGCTGCTGCGTCGGCGCGGTCTGCTCTTCTTCACCCTTTGGAGCGCCGTCTTCACTGCCCTCGTCCTCCTGTTGGATGTCCTCGGCCACCTGCCGCAACCGCTGACGACCATCACCCCCTGGCGCGCGCTGATCATCCACACCAGCAACCTGATCGGCGCCGGGCTGATCATCTACTACTGGCTGCAACTCAACCAGCGCCACATTCAAACCCTGCAAGAAAAAGAAGCCTCCCTGGAAGATATCCTCAACGCCCTGCCAGATGCCCTCATGCTCATCAACACCCAGGGGATCATCGAACACACCTACACCTCCCGCCCGGAATTGCTCCCCGGCGCCTCCCGCGATTGTCTCGGCCAACCCTATCATGAGGTCTTGCCCGCGGCCATCGTCTCGCAAACCAAATCCTTTTTGCAAGCCTGTATACAAACAGGGGAACCGCAGCAAGTGGAAACCGAAATCGAAACGCCAACCGGGGCGCGCTGGTTCGAAATCCGCCTGCGAGAAGTTCAAAAAGATGGCCGCCCCTACGTCCTCTGGATCGCCCGCGACATCACCGCCTCGCGCCAAACCCAAACCGCCCTGCGAAAAAGCCAGGAATTGCTGTCCACCGCCGTCAACGGGGCGCGCCTGGGCATCTGGGATTGGCACATCCCCCGTGGACAAATGCACCTCAACGCCGTCGCCGCCGAGATACTCGGGCACACCGCCACCACCCTTCCCGCCACAGAATCCTTTTGGCGTGAAATCATCCCCCGGGAAGACTTCGAACGCGCGCTGGCCCAAATCGATCAGCACCTGGCGGGCGCGTCGCATTTCTTCGCCATCGAGCACCGCGTCCGCACGCCAGAGGGAGAAACCCGCTGGGTACTTTCGCGGGCACACGTATCGGAACGAGATGCCGCCGGGCGCCCGGTGCGCATCACCGGCATCTTCCTCGACATCACCCAACTGAAGGAAACCCAAGCCGAACTGCAAGCCCTCTCTGCCCGCCTGGAAGAGCGCGTGAAAGAACGCACCGCCCAATTGAAAGACAGCCTGCACGAAATGGAAGCCTTTACCTACACCATCTCTCACGACCTGCGCGCGCCGCTGCGCGGCATCCACGGGCATGCACGCATCTTGCTGGACGATCACGCCAAGGCCCTGCCCCCCGAAGCCCGCGAACTCCTGCAACGCATCGCCGCCAACGCTCGCCAGATGGGCGCCATGATCGATCAACTGCTGACCTATACCCGTCTGGGGAACGTTCCTTTGCGCCGGGAAAGATTCGACACCCGTTCACTGGTCGCAGAGGTGGTGCAGGCCCTTGCACCACCTGCGCATTGCCGCATCGTCATCGACGACCTGCCCCCCACCTACGGCGACCCCCGCCTGTTGCGCCAGGTATGGCAGAACCTGATCGATAACGCCATCAAATACAGCCGCACAGAGGAGCGCCCGCTCATCCGCATCAGCGGACAAATGCAAGGACAGGAAACCGTTTTTCGCATCGCCGATAACGGCATCGGTTTTTCCATGGCCTACGCAGAAAAAATCTTCGGCGTTTTCGAACGCCTGAACCCTGCGCCTCAATACCCGGGGACCGGCATCGGCCTGGCGACCTGCAAACGCATTGTCCAGCGCCACGGAGGGCACATCTGGGCAGAATCCAGCCCGGGAAAAGGGAGCATTTTCGCCTTCTCCCTGCCACAAGAGCACATGGTATAATCGCAGGGCTATGGCTGAAGAAAAAAATCCTCAAAACACGAAAATATGCCCCGTCTGCGGCACGCGGTTGAGCGAACAGGCCACCCGCTGCCCGGTCTGCGGGCAAGAGATCAAAGCCGAGGCCGTCGGCGCCGCAGCTGCCCCCGTCAGCGCGGCCCGCGTCCCCAAAATTACCCTTTCGCTGCCGACTGCCATCGGGCTCTTCTTCCTTTTCCTGGCGCTGGGCGCTGCGCTGGTCTTCTTTGGCCTGCGCACCACCGGCCGGGTGACTGAACCCACCCCGGCGCCCACCGCCACGGCCACGGCGACCATCACCCCAACGCCAACCATCACCC
>WGAD01000133.1 GCA_015489255.1 Anaerolineales bacterium
AACAGGTCGCGGCGGCGGCTGCCGCCTTTCCGCCGTCTGAAAGTCTGTATCTCATCGCCAGCAAATCCGGTTCCACTGCCGAGGTGCTCGCCAACCTGGACTACTTCTGGCAGCGCAGCGGCGGCGATGGGACGCGCTTTGTGGCGGTCACCGACCCGGGGTCCCCGCTGGAAACGCTGGCGCGGGAACGCGGCTTCCGCCGTGTTTTTCTGGCTGACCCCAACGTCGGCGGCCGTTACTCGGCGCTGACCGCCTTCGGATTGCTGCCCGCCGCCCTGATGGGCGTGGATGTGGAAGCCCTGCTGGCGCGCGCCGACTGGATGCGCCGCCAGTGCCTGCCCGCAGTGCCGGCCCCGCGCAACCCCGGCCTGGTGCTGGGCGCGGTGTTGGGCGAAGCCGCCCGCGCCGGCCGCGACAAAGTGACCTTCTTCGCCGACCCGCCCTTTGAATCCCTGAGCGCCTGGCTGGAGCAGCTGATCGCCGAATCATCGGGCAAGCAGGGCGTTGGCCTGGTGCCGGTGGCCGGCGAGCCGCTCCGCGCCGCCGATGCCTACGGCGACGACCGCCTGTTCGTCTATTTCCGCGTAGATGGGACACACGACGACGGCCTGCGCGCTTTGCGCGCCGCCGGACATCCGGTGTTGACCTTTGACCTGGCTGCGCCCGCAGACCTGGCGGTGGAATTCTACCGCTGGGAATTTGCCACCGCCGCCGCCTGCGCCGCTTTGGGTGTCAACGCCTTCGACCAGCCCAACGTGCAAGATGCCAAAGCCCGCGCCAAAGCGCAGATCGCCGCCTACCGCGCAAACGGACGCCTCGACGCGCCCGCCCCGCGCTGGCAGGCCGATGGCGTCCGCGCCTGGGCGACGCAAGACCTGAACGCCGAGACGCCCACCGCCGCCCTGTCCGCCTTCCTGGCGCAGGCCCGCGCCGGACGCGACTACATCGCCCTGAACGCCTTCCTGCCGCGCAACGCAGAAACCGCCGCCGCGCTGACCGATTTGCAAGCACAATTGGGCGCCCGCACCGGCTGCGCGGTGACGCTCGGCTTCGGCCCGCGTTTCCTGCACTCCACCGGGCAGCTGCACAAAGGCGGCCCCGATAGCGCCCTCTTCCTCGTCCTGACGGCTGACCCGGCGCAGGATTTTGATATCCCCGGCCAGGGGCTGACCTTCGGCGCCCTGCTGCTGGGGCAGGCCCTCGGCGACCTGGCTGCGCTTCAGGCGCAGGGCCGGCGCGCCCTCTGGCTGCACCTGGACGACTGGCGGCGGCTGGCGGAGATGTTTGCTTGAGCCTGCGCTGATGGAATGAAAAAGCGGTCGGGAGCCAGCCTCCCGACCGCTTTTTTGTTGCTCAAGAGCGGTTTTTGTCAATCGTCCAGCAGACGCCCGTCCTGCATGCGCAAGATGCGGCGGGCGCGGCGGGCAATTGACAAGTCGTGGGTCACCAGCACGATGGTCAGCCCCGATTCGTGGTGCAACTTCTCCAGCAGGGTGAGAATCTCATCGCCGGTGACCGAATCCAGGTTGCCGGTCGGTTCATCGGCCAGGAGCAGCTGCGGCGTGTTGATCAGAGCGCGGGCGATGGCTACCCGCTGGCGTTCCCCGCCCGAAAGCTGACCGGGGTAATGTCCCAGCCGTTCCGCCAGCCCAACGGCCTGCAGCAGCTCGGTGGCCCGTTCTTTCAGGTCGAAATCCAGCTGCCTGCGGAACGGCGCCAGGGGCATCATCACGTTTTCCAGCGCGGTCAGAGCCGGGATCAGGTGGAAGGCCTGGAAGATGAACCCGATGTGGCGGCGGCGGAAATCCACCAGCGCTTCGGGATTGCTGTAATCCAGCTGCCGACCGGCAAAATGCAGTCTGCCGCGGCTGGGAGCATCTAACGCGCCCAACAGGTTGAGCAGGGTGGACTTCCCGCTCCCGGACGGCCCGATCAGGGCGACGAAATCGCCCTCGGGAATCTGCAGATCGACGCCCCGCAGGGCGTGCACCGGCGTTTCGTCGCCGTAGGTTTTCCAGAGATCGTGGGTTTCGATCAGGTTCGTGTTCATGGCAACTCGCTTGTCAGAAGGTTTTGAATCAACTGATACCCAAAGCCCAACGCCTGGCGATACAGCGGGCGATCGATGGTGTCGGGCGTGTCGAACATGCTGCCGTTCAGCGTTTCCATTTCCATCGCGCTGCATACGCTCATGGCGGGGTGGTCGGCCATCAAGAAAAGCATCACCGCATCGCAGGTGGAGATATAACGCGGCTCGGCCGGCACGCCGCTTTCCTGGGAGCTGCGGGATGCCAGATCGACGAGAAAGTCCGGCGTTTGCCCCAGGCCGTACACATCTTGCGCTTGCCAGTCGGCGATATGCGTCAGAAGGTCCGGGTCGTCCAGATTCAACAGGCTGAGCCAGGCGTCGGCCATGTCGGACTGTCCGGCGGTCAGGTAGGTTTCCAGGTCGTCCGCCGAGAACATCTCGGCGGCGTCCAGCGCGTCCAGCCGACTGGTGTACACCAGAGTGTCCCAGTTGGAAAGCGCGTCGAAGTACAGCACAGCAGCCGGCTTTTCTGCCGCGTGTCGTTTCAAGAAGGCGATCGGCCCGACGCCGAAGGGCCGGCTGTCGCCGCCCAGGAACACCAGCTGCACGGTGCGGTCGGGCGGATCTTGGGCCAACATCTGCGCCCAGGCCAGCAAAGCGGCGCTGCCCGAAGCGCCCAGGTTGGCGCCGGGACTTTCTTCCCGGCTGACGTAGGGCGCCGCCAGCCAGAGCGGCGCGCGGTCGCTGGTCCCCGGCAGCGTGGCGATGACGTGGTCGCCGGTGTACAGGCTGGCCTGCTCAATATGCAGCGCCTCCAGCTGCTCGGCCAGCGGGGGTTTGGCTTCTTGCGTGCGGATTTCCAGCACGGCCAGCGCGCGAGATGCGCCCTCCTGGCGGACGAATTCCAGCAGCGTTTGGCCGGGGATGCTCTCTGGCGGGGCGAGCAGCAGCACAATGTAGCCGTCCAACGGCTCGTCCAGGGGCTGCGGGGTCTCTCCCGCGATCCAGCGTACTGGCCCGCTGACCGCCTGCCCGCTTTCCAGTTCGTCGAAGTGGACGGCCATGCTGACGATTTCAGCTGTTCCATCCGGCCAATACAGGTCGCCGTTGACGCCGGTCAGGTCCAGACGCGGCAAGGGGAAGGTCTCTCGTGCGACCTGCCAGCCCGGGATCTCGGCCAGGGTTTGGGCGATGTAGTCGGCTGCGGCCGCCTGCCGTTCGTTGGCGAAGATGTCGCGGGAGCCGGGCTCGGACAAGGCGGTCAGGTGCTGCATGGCCTCTTCGACCGGCGCCTGCGCCTGGACGGGCGGCAGCGTGGGGGTGGGGGTGACGGCCGCCGTCGGGCCGCTTCGGGTGAGCGCGTTGCGTCCGCCCAGCAGCATGGTGATCAGCAGCATGGTCGCCAACGCCAGCGAAAGCGGCACGACCCTGGCCAGTGCGCTGACCGGCCGGTCGTCTTCGATGCGGCGGCCTTCCGCCGAGAGCACATGGGCCGGCATCAGGCGTGTGAGCTGGCGCAGCGGATACCAGGCGGCCAGGGCCGCCAGCCCAACTGCCAGAAGCATGGCCGCCGGGAAGAGCGCCAGGATGGCGGGGTCGCTTTCCGGCAGCAGGAGGCGCAACACTGCCAGGCTGAGCAACGCGCCGGGGAACGCGCCTGCCAGCACGGTCCAGAGCGCTTCGAGCACCACCAGGCGGTTGATGTGTTTCCGCTGCCAGCCGGTGGCCAGCAGCAGCGCAAATTCAGAAGCCCGCTCGTTGACGCTCAGCAACAAATTGCCCAGCACAGCCAGGAAACTCATCCCCAGCACGATCAACGCCATCAGGAAGTGGTAGGAACGGACGTGCATGGAAATGAACGTCCCCAGCAGCGTGATTTGCAGGCGTCCCTGCAGGGCCAGCAAGACGCCGGCCAGGAAAACGCCCAAAGCCATGCCCAGCGCCACGATGAAAGCCGTCATCAGGAAACGGGCGCGGCGCATCCAGGCTTGCCGGGCGGCCAGCGCCGCCAGGTGCAGCGAACGCGAGGCTTGGGGGCGGGCTTTTGGAAAATCCATCTCGCCCTGTTGCAACAGCGCGACCGGCCAGCGGCGGGTCACCTGCCAGGCAGGCAGGGCGGCGCCGATCAGGTACGCGCTGACGCCGATCAGGAAGACGCCGGCCAATATCCCGCCGGTGATGCGCAGGCCGGCCGCCAGGTTCAACGCCAGCGAAGCCAGCATGCCGAGCACGCCCGCCAGGCTGGCCATCGCCAGGGCGTCCAGCAGCAGGTAGCGCAACGTCTGCGCAGCCGACCATCCCATGGCGCGCAGCGTGCCGATTTCGGGATAGCGCCCCAGCAGGGAGACCTGCGAGGTTTCGGCGATGAACAGCACCGATGCCACCAGCAGGGCCAGCAGCAAGATGCTGTTGGCGGTGGTCATGCCCTGGGAGACTTCCACGGCTGCGCCCAGGGTGGTCCAGGGTTCTTCCAGGTAGCCGGTGCCGGGGACCTGCACCAGCACTTTTTGGGGGGAAGAGCCGGCCACCACGTCCACGTGCAGCCCGGTACGTTCGACGATTTCAGCGGCCAGCGCTTCCACGCGGGCCAGGTTCTCGGGCGTGTAGGCGTCGATGCCGGCCACGCGCACGCGGATGGCGTCGATGAAGTCCTCGCGTCCGCTGAGATACTCGATGGCGTCCAACGTGGTCAACGCCAGCGGGGGGCGGGGGATGAACCCGCCGGGGTTCAGGTCTGGCGTGTATATCTGGCCGGGCAGCGGCTGCCCGTCTTCGTCATAACGTAGCACGGCCTGCGGCGGTTCGTAAATCCCCAGCGGCACATAAGCCAGCGGGTCTTGCGGCGCGGCTAGCGACAGGAAATCGTAGCGGCCGTACACCTTGAAGCGGAAGGGCGGCAGGGAGCGAACCTCCAATGGGCGGAACAGGGGCGCCTCTGGCAGGACGCCCACTTTGTGGGTTTGTATGTAGCGTGCGAACCCCGGATCGTCGGTTTGGCCGACCTTCAGGAGCGGGAGTATCTGCTCGCCCCAGCTGCCCAGCGGTTTGACCCGAAAAACGTTGGCGTAGGCTGCGCCGGCGGGCGCTTCGGGCAAGGTTTCATAGGCGGCCCCGCCGGGATAAAGCAGCGTGCCGAAATCCAGATATCCTATCCCGCCGAGTTCTCCGATTTCCGGCTCTTTTCCGATCTCCACCCAGATGGCGTTGCCGGAAAGCGGGGAGAGATTGCCATCCAACGGGATGGAGTGCTCCAGGATCACCTCGGCCGGCTTGTTTTGGGCGTAGGCGCGGGCTGCCGCGACGTCGTCGGTCAGATCGAAATCCGGCGCCGGGATGGCCTCCAGCCGCACGTCAACGCGGGTGTCGCCCAGAAAGGCGTTTTTGCTGATGATGATGGGAATTTGCGGCAGGGGCGGCTGGTCCGGCTGGAACATGTCCATGGTTTTCTTCAGGCCGGGGGCGAGGGGCAGGTAGTTGCCGGTGACGATCGTATCCGGCAGCCCGACGAGCCGGGCCTCCTGCGCCGGGTCGATGCCGGCCAGCAGCGTCCACTGGCGCGGCAGTTGGGCAATGTCTGAAAAGAGCGGACGCCCCGCGAGCCCCGCCATCGTCATGGGCTGGGCGCCGGTGATTTGCATTTGGGCAATGACATCCGGCTGGTCGGGGTATTGTATCTTCCAGAACGTCTCCCATTGCCGGTTGAATTCCGGGGCCGGGCCGCTGAGCCGGATCGTCCAGCGATACAGCCGCCCCTCCTCCGGCGGCGGGCCGATGACGGTGACGTCGCCGGTGGCGTTGAGCACATACCCCAGCGTGGCGACCGGAGCGGCCACCTCCACGCCGGGCAGGCCGGCGATTTCTTCGTATTGCGCGCGGGTGATGCCGCCCTGCGGCACGCCCAGGTAATTTCCTTCGACCAGGCCGCTTTCGCTTTCGGTCGGCTGGATGGCTTGCGGCGGCCGGACCAGCAGGTCGTAGGCGCCGCGCCAGTGTTCCGAGATGGATGTGCGCACCGAAAATTCGACGCTTTGGGTGGTGGCCGCAAAGGTCGAAAGCCCGACGGCGAAGAGCAGCAATCCGGCCAGGCGCAGCCAGAAGTCTCTCCGCTGCCAGGCGGCGCGCCATATCGCTTTCCAATGCATCGCAACCTCCTTGGGATGGGTTGGCTGCCGCGCTGCGCTCAAGATGGTTTATTTGTACACGGTGGTGGAACGGTAAACCGGTCCGCCGGGCAGGTTGAAGAGCGTCCAGCCCTGGCGGTACGGCGAACTCCCGCCGCAGGTATAGCGGTGCGACATCGGTACGTAACCGGGAGTTACGGACATGGTAACCGATCCGCAGTCATCTCCCCATGAGACCCGCAACCGCATGGCAGTGCCGCTGCCAACCACGTGCGCCGTCCAGACGGCGGTGTAGCTCGGCGAGAGCACCGTTTGGACGGATGGCGAGACGTCCAGATCAGGCGCTATGTAATTGGGTGTTGGGGGGGGGAAGAGGCCTCGACGGCCGCGACGCCGCCCGCCAGGGCGACGACGGCCAGGGTCAACAGTGTGACGAAAGACAGAGATAGGCGCATAAGCGTTTTCCTCCTGTACGGGCTGCGCGACAGCCGATAACTCTATTGTAATGAGAAATCGGCGTTTCAGCTCCCCAATTTTGGGGAGTGGCTCCAAACGAAAACGGCCGGAGCGTTGGCCCCGACCGTTTCTTTTTTGTCGTTGCGAGCGACTGCAAGGAGCGACCTGTGCCCTGAAGGGGTCATCAATCCCCCGTATGACGGACGCGAGAGATGGCTTCGGGCGCGATGCGCCCTCGCCATGACGCTAATCCTTATTATCCGCAATTCAGGTTTAAAAGATCTGCAATTGCCAGGCTGGCGCCTCCACCAATTCTTCCCGGACGCGCTGGTAATATTCTTCCATGATGTCGATGCCGATGGCGTTGCGCCCCAGGCGTTGGGCAACGCGCAGGGTGGTGCCGGAACCCATGAAGGGGTCCAGCACCCAGTCACCGGGCTGGGTGAACAGTTTGATGAAAAACGCCGGCAAGGCTTCCGGGAAGACCGCGCTGTGGCCTTTGTTGCCGGTTTCGGTC
>WGAD01000134.1 GCA_015489255.1 Anaerolineales bacterium
CGAGCGCGGATCATCGCCGCCGTCTGCGCCAGGCGGTTGTATGGGGTGTCTCCGGTTGAGGGCAGGGCCGCCAGAGACAGAGGCTTCAGCCCGGCAGCCGATCCATCGGCAAAGTACACATCAGCCGCCAACAGGTGATCGGCGGCCATGCCGTAGGCGATGGAATGAGCGCCGGTGCCGTTGTTGCCGATCACGCCGCCAAGGGTGGCCCGATCGGCAGAGGCCGGGTCGGGGCCAAACTGCAACCCCCAGGCCTGCGCCCGACGGTTGAGATCGGTCAGCAAAACGCCGGGCTGCACCACCGCCTGGCGAGCTTCCGGGTCGATGGACAGGATGCGGTTCAAGTGACGGGAGAAATCCACCACCAGGGCCGGACCAATGGCCTGCCCCGCCAGGCTGGAGCCGGAACCGCGCGGCAACAATGGGACCCGATATTGCGCCGCAGTTTCGGCCAGGGCGTGCAGGTCTTCATCGTCCTGCGGGAAGGCGACGCCCAACGGTTCGATTTGGTAAATGGAGGCATCGGTGCTGTACAACACCCGATGCGCGACATCCGTCCGCACCGCCCCGCGAAACACCTTGCTCAGGGCGGCCAAAAAATCTGCCGAAAGAGCTTCCTGCGCGCTACTCATAACGCGATTCATCCAGCAAGCGACGCAGCCGTTCCTCTTCCGTCTCCTGCGAGGCAGGAGCCTGCGGGTTATCCTCCGCCCCTCCCTCGGCAGCCCGCAGCGCGTCCAGCGGCTGACGGCGCACCAGCGCCCAGCGTCCACAATGGGGGCAGCGATCGAAGCGGTGAGTCACCAGATTAGGGGCGTAGAAGTGCATGGCATACGGCTTTCCGCAATGCGGACAAATCGTGCCGCCCAACAAGCCGTAAGAACCGCCAGCAGACTTCTCGCTGCGCCCCAAAACCACCAGCATCAGCCCGGCCAACACGGTGGACACGAGAGACAAGCCGCCCACCACAATCAGGATGCGGGTGGTCGCCTCCCGGCCTTCCTCGTCCGTCAGAAAATAGGCGTAAATCGGCTCGCTGGCCACCGTTTCCCCCTCAGCGGTGAAGGCTTGCGCCCACAAGCGGTGTTCGCCGGGCGGGTAGTCGCCGGTATGAAAGCGAAAAGCAAACGGCGGTTCGTCCAAAACGGCCATTTCGGTCTCGTCCAGATAGAACACCACGCGCACAAACAGCGATTCTTCCTTCACCCGCAGGGTAAAACGTCCCTGAATACGCCCGTCCAGGCCGCCGTATCCCCAATCGCGGCGCAACGACAGCGACAGCGGCGGTGGGTCGGCTTGGGCACTCACGCGATCGGCAACTGCCAACAAAGCGGCCATGAGAAAAACCAGCAATCCAAGCGAGCGTGTTTTCATATCGCCTCACTTCCAGCGGGTGAGAATGGCTTCGCGTTCAAAAACCTGCTCGGCCAGCCAGAGCAGGACGAAATCGAGCCCCAAAAGTGCCAGCGAAGCCCACAACACCAAAGAGCGGTCGATCGTGATCCAACCGCCAATTTGGGCGAAGACCAGCGCCAGCAGCGGCAGGATGACCACCATGGAGAGCTGCTCCGCCGCCCGAGGATCGTTGACGCGGGAGGAGACCATCAGGCTGACGAGGACGGAAAGCACCGCCATCAGCGCGCCCAGCAAGAAGACCGCCAGCAACCAGGTCGGTTCGAGGGCCATCGCTGCCACAAAACGCAATTCGGGTTTGAGCCACAAGCCGAACACAAACAGCCCAAACCCCGCCCAGGTCGCCAGCAACCCCGGCAAAACCGCCGCCAGGCCCTTCCCCAGCAGCAAATCCCGTGTGCTGATGGGTGTTGCCAACAGCGGCTCCAGCGAATGTGTCGTCTTTTCGCCGACCACAGAATAGGCGGCAAAGATGGAGGGAATCGCCAATGGCATAATCATAAACATCAGCAAGAACTGAACGAGGAGAAAATACACCGTGCACTCGCTCCCCGCCAGGCCCGCGGGGCAGGCCAAAGCCTCCGGCGGCAGTTCGCCGGCCCAGTCGCTGCTGGCATAAAAGGTGCCCAACGGCAGCGCCGTCATCAACAACGGCAGGAAAATGACCGTGAACAACACCACCCGGTGCCGAAAGACCTCCGCCCATTCCTTGCGCAGAATAACGCGAATTTTCCTGGCGTTCATGCCTCGTTCTCCTCGGTGCGCCGCACAAGGCGCAGATACACATCCTCCAGCGAGGGACGCAATTCGCCCACGAAGCGGATCTCCGCCCCCGCTTCCACCAGCCGCCGCACCACTCGGGGGTTTTGGGCATCGGGGTCGTCCAGCGCGAGCACCAATTTATCGGCAATTGCCTGGCTTTCCCGCACAAAATCCAGGCCCTGCAGGGCCTCCAGCCAGCGGGAGGCCTCGCCCGTCAGATGAAAAACCACCCGGCGGCCAAAGAAAGCGCGGCGCAGGTTGGTCGGCGTATCCACCACCAACAGGCGAGTCTTCAACACCGCCATCCGGTCGCACAACCGTTCCACCTCGTCGAGGTTGTGACTGCACAAAACCAGCGTGCGACCTTCGGCGCGCAAACCGGCGATAAAATCGCGCACCAGGCGGGCTGCCTCCGGGTCTAAACCGGCCGTCGGTTCATCGAGGAACACCACCTGCGGTTCATGCAGCAACGCGCGGGCGATCGCCAGTTTCTGTTTCATCCCTTTGGAAAAGGTCGCCACCGGGTCTTTTCGCCGCGCCCACAACCCCAGGAGGCGCAGGTATTTCTCCGCCTGCCGCTCCGGCTGCGGGACGTCGTACAATTCGGCATACAAACGCAGGTTGAAGGCCGCCGAAAGGTTGTCGTAAAACCCCGGCGATTCCGTCAGCAGGCCCACCGCCCGCCGGATGGCCATATCTTCTTTGCCCACCTGGTGACCAGCCACCCAGGCTTCGCCTGCATTGGGGGCAATCAGGGCGGTGAGCATGCGCACCGTGGTGGTTTTGCCGGCGCCATTTGGCCCCAGCAGGCCGAAGACCTCGCCCTTGCCAATTTCCAGCGAAAGCGATTCCACGGCCAGGGTATCGCCGAAGCGGCGGGTTAAATTGCGAGCCACAATCATGATTGATACCTCGTTGCCTCCAGGTCGGAGGCATCGGGCTCGGCGGGCGCCAGCAGCCCCGCGCTAGGCGGAGGCGTCCCCTCCCCTGTCTCCACAGGCGGAGGCGATGCAGCCAGGCGGAAAATGATCCACAGCGAAAACAAGGCCAGCCCGGCGACGATCGCCTCGACCCACAGGCCGATGCGGCGCACAAAGAAGACAGCCAGCGCGTCCACCAGGGCATGATAGCCGATCGCCAGCCACAGCCAACGGCCTTGACCGCGAACGAAGACCTGCACGACCAACACCGCCAGCGAAACCTGAATGCAGAGAGCAAAAAGGCGTTCCGCCAGCCCAAGCAGCGGCTCATACCAGGCGGCATTCCAATAGGCGGCGATCTGTTGCTCCGCCAGCGCCAACTGATCCGCCGGAATGGACGCCTGCTGCAACAGAGAGAGGTCGCCATCGCGCAAGGCCAACAGCTGAAAAAACGCGATCAGGCTGACCACCCCAAGCAACACGGCCTCCGCGCCGCCGTGCCCCAGGCCGGTTCCCACGGCCCCGCGCCAGGAACGAGCATCGCGCGCCCACCAGCGAAACATGGCATAGCGGGCCAGTTCCTCCCACAGGCCCGCGCTCAACCCCAGAAAGAGGGCGCTGAAAACCAGCGCCTGGGTTTCGGGCCAGCGCGAAAAATCGATCTGCGCCTTGAGCAGCCGGTCTGCCAGCCAATTGAAGGGAATATGCCCGGCCTGGGCGAGGACAAAAGTCGCCGCGCCCATCCCCCACCAGCGCCACCCCTGCGACAGCGAAAAGCGGCGCATGAAGAACACGGCCAACGCCAGCGGCAGGGCGATCATCGCCAGAGAAACCAGGGGATACAAAACGGTCAGCATGGTCCATCCTTTCAATGTTGAGGAAGGCGGAGGTCAATTATATACGATTCGTGCATAATCTCACGCAACATTTTGCCTACACGCAAAAACGTAGCAAGCCCAGTTGCGGGGCAACACGGGACTTGCTTCCACCAACCTCTTTCGGCAGCGCTTGCCACCCCCGCAAAGAAGCCGTCTTGCCAGAAGCCTCACTTTGCGTTATAAAGGCGTTCAAACACCCGATCATTCCGAGCCAAGGATTGCCATGACCAACACAGATCGCCCCATCCGCCGCTGGCTGAAAGCCCCTCTTTGTTCCGGCTGCTCCTTCTCGCGTGAAAGCGCCTTGTTCACACTCATTCTGCTGCTGGCCGTCCTCACCCGATTTTACGATCTCGGCGCCCGCGTCATGAGCCACGACGAAAGCCTGCACACCTATTTCTCGTGGACGCTCGCCCAGGGGCAAGGATACCAGCACACCCCAATGATGCACGGCCCCTTCCAGTTTCACATCATCGCCTTGGTCTATTTCCTCTTTGGCGCCAGCGATTTCACCGCCCGCATCCCAGCAGCCCTGATGAGCGTCGGCACCATTGCCGCCCTCTGGCACTGGCGGCGGTATCTGGGGCGCAGCGGTACCCTGATCGCCGCCTTTTTACTGGTCGTCTCTCCTTTTATGCTTTATTACGGGCGCTATGTGCGAAACGAAGCCTACGTCGGACTCTTCGGCGTGCTCATGCTCTACGCCATCCTCCGCTACCTGGAAGAAAACCGGTGGCGCTACCTTTACCTGCTGACGCTTGTCGTCACGCTGCATTTCGCCACCAAAGAGACTTCCTTCATTTATGTGGCCCAGGCGCTGCTCTTCCTGGGGGTGTACCTGCTGGCAGAGACGCTCAACCAGCCGCAGGCCTGGCTGCGCCCGGCGTATTACCGCCATCTGCTTTATGCGCTCATCGCCGCAGCCGCCCTGGCTGCGCTCGGCCTGTTTTATTC
>WGAD01000135.1 GCA_015489255.1 Anaerolineales bacterium
GGTAAAATTGACCCCAGGAGTTGCGATATGGCAAAAATGGAAAAATTTACCCAGCGCGCACGGCGCGTGCTGTCTCTGGCGCATGCGAAAGCGGAAGCCATGCGGGCGCCGCAGATCACCAGCGCACACTTGTTGCTGGCGCTTTTCGAAGAAAAAGGCGGCATTGCCGGCGCCACCTTGCGTGCGTTGGGGCTGGAGGCGGACCGCTTGCACGACATTGTGGCCCGTCTGAGCAGCGGTCAGCGCGGCGAGGTGCCCGGCGGCAAACTGGACCTGGCGGACGATACCCGGCAGGTGCTGGAAAAAGCCTTTGAAGAGGCACACAAGAGGCGCAAAGCCTACGTGGGGACAGAGCACCTGCTGTTGGGTTTGGTCTCCGTCCCGGGCCCGGGGTTGCAAACCCTGGAAAAACTGGGCATCACCGCCGACCAGGTGCGGCGCGAGGTGCGCCGGGTGCTCAACAAAAGCGGATCGGCGCCGCGAACTTCGCGCGGGCGCAAAGGAGAAGGAGAACGCAAAAAGACCCCCTTGATCGAAAGCCTGGCGACAGACCTCACTGCCCTGGCCGAAGACGGGAAGCTGGATCCGGTCATTGGACGCCAGACGGAAATAGAGCGCGTCATTCAGATCCTGGCGCGCCGCACCAAAAACAACCCGGCCCTGATCGGCGAACCCGGCGTTGGTAAGACGGCCATCGTCGAAGGGCTGGCCCAACGGATCATCGAAGGAGACGTGCCCGCGCCGCTGTTGGGCAAGCGCGTTTTGCAGTTGGACGTTGGCTCGCTGGTGGCGGGGACTATGTATCGCGGCCAGTTCGAAGAACGCCTGAAGCGCGTGATTGAAGAGCTGAAAACGTCTGGCGCCATCCTGTTCATCGATGAAGTCCACATGCTGGTGGGCGCTGGCTCTGCGGGCTCGGCGGTGGATGCCGCCAACATCCTCAAACCGGCCTTGTCGCGTGGCGAATTGCAAGTGATTGGGGCCAGCACCATTGACGAATATCGCAAGCACATTGAATCCGATGCCGCGCTGGAACGCCGCTTTCAGCCGATCATCGTCGAAGAGCCGAGCGTTGAAGAAACGCTGGCGATCCTCAAAGGCGTGCGCCCGGTCTATGAAGCTCACCATCGCCTGGTGATTTCCGATGAAGCCCTGGAAGCGGCGGTAGACCTTTCCTCCCGCTATGTGACCGAGCGCTTCTTGCCAGACAAAGCCATCGATTTGATCGACGAAGCCGCCTCGCGGGTGCGGATGTATAAAAGCCCGCAAGCCAAAAAGGCCAAATGGCTTTACACCCAGTTGCGCGAAGCACGGCAAAACCTGGCTGCCGCCCAGGAAAACGAAGAAGAAGCCGCCGTGGCCGATTGGGGCGAGAAGATCCGCGAAATGGAAGCCGAGATCGAAAAACTGCGCACCGTCTGGGATCGGGCCAACAGCCCGGTGGTCAAGGCGGAGGATATCGCCGAGGTGGTGTCCATGTGGACGGGGATCCCGGTGATGCAGCTGGCCGAGGAAGAATCCGAGCGTTTGTTGCGCATGGAAGAGGAACTGGGGCGCGAAATCATCGGCCAGGACGAGGCCATCCACGCCCTGGCGCGCGCCATCCGCCGCGCCCGCGCCGGGCTAAAAGACCCGCGCCGCCCCATCGGTTCGTTCATCTTCCTCGGGCCGACGGGCGTCGGCAAGACGGAGCTGACCAAAGTGCTGGCGCGTTTTCTCTTCGGCAGCGAAGATGCCGCCGTGCATTTGGATATGTCTGAGTTCATGGAGCGGCACACGGCCAGCCGGCTGGTGGGCGCGCCGCCCGGGTACATCGGTTACGATGACGCCGGTCAGCTGACCGAGGCGCTGCGCCGCCGCCCCTATTCCATCGTCGTCTTCGATGAGATCGAAAAAGCGCACCCAGAAGTGCACAACATGTTGCTACAAATCATGGAAGAAGGGCACCTCTCCGATGCCCGCGGGCGCAAGGTGGATTTCCGCAACGCCATTGTGGTGATGACCTCCAACGTGGGCGCGGATATGATCAAACACCAGACGGGCCTGGGTTTCCGCTTGCAGCGAGACGAAGCGGAAGAAGAGCGCAATTCCTACGAGGAGATGCGCAAACAATTGACCGAAACCCTCAAGCGGGCTTTCCGTCCGGAATTCATCAACCGCGTGGATGGGGTGATGGTTTTCCGGGCGCTCAACCGGGAAGATATCCGCCGCATTGTGGACCTGGAACTGGACAAAGTGGCCGACCGCCTGGCGGAACATGGTGTGCAATTGCAGGCTGCCTCCGCTGCGGTGGACCTGTTGGCCGAACGCGGTTACGATCCGGAGATGGGCGCGCGTCCACTGCGCCGCACCATCCAGCAACTGGTAGAAGACCCGCTTTCCGAAGCTTTGCTGGCGGGCAGGTTTGCCGCTGGCGATGTGGTGTGGATCGAAGTCGACGACGCCGGCGAGATCATCCTTGTGCCGGAGGAAGATGTCCAGCCTGCGCCCAGCCAGGGATAAGATGACGTTCCCTCCCGGGCCGGCCCTCGCCCGGGATCAGCGCGCAGCAGCGCACGACGGGGGGCCCCCGTTACACGCCGGGGCCTCCCGTCATTCTCTCACCATGACAGCCTCCCCCGATTTTTTCATTGGTCATATCCCTGTCTTTGGCCGCGCCATCCTGGCGCCGATGGACGGCTTTTCGGACTGGCCTTTCCGTTCCCTGTGCCGGGAACTGGGGTCGGCGTTGAGCTACACCGAGTTCGTCAACGCCCGCGAAGTACCGGCCAATGGAAAATACGTCCGCGACAAACTGCGCTTTACGGAAGATGAACGCCCGATCGTTTTTCAACTGTATGGCGACGACCCGGACGAGATCGTGCGAGCGGCCTTGCAAGTGCAGGCCTTGCAGCCCGATGCGATCGACATCAACATGGGTTGCCCGGCGAAATCCATTGCCAATCGCGGAGCCGGGGTGGGGTTGATGCGCACCCCGCTGAAGGTTGCGCGCATCTTTCGCCGACTGAGCCGAATGCTGCAGATCCCCGTGACGGGGAAAATTCGCCTGGGCTGGGAAGATTGCCGCACCTACCGGCTGATCGCCCGCGTGGTGGAAGAAAATGGCGGGCAGGCGTTGGCCGTCCACGCGCGCACTCGCGAACAAGGCTACAGCGGGCGGGCCGATTGGGATGCCATCGCCGAGATACGGCAGTTGCTTTCAATCCCGCTCATCGGCAATGGCGACGTGCAAACGCCAGAAGACATTGCCCGCATGAGAAATTACACCGGCTGCGATGCGGTGATGATTGGCCGGGCGGCCATCGGCAATCCGTGGATCTTTGCCGGCTTGCGGCGCGAAGCTGTGAGCCTGGAGCAGCTGGAATCTCTGGTGCGCGAACACCTGCGCCGCAACCTGGCGTTTTATGGGCCGGAATTGGGGTTGGTGCTCTTTCGCAAACACGCTGTGCAATACATTCGCCCCTTCATGCCCGACCGGGCGGTGCGCACCCGTTTGTTGCGCGCCGAAACGCCGCAGGCTTTTTGGCAGCAATTTGAGCGTTTGCTGGCGGCCCGAAAAGGACGGTAACGCTTTTCCCTTTACCAGATAGGAGAAGAAAATGTCCCCGATGTTTAATTTTGATGCAGAATTTCGCTTGGGGATCGACCTGGTCGATCGTGAGCACAGTCAACTGGTTGATATGCTCAACCACACCTATGAACTGCTCTCCGCGGGCCGACGGGCAGAAGCCCGCCGCTATTTTGAAGAAGCGCTGACGGATTACATCGCCGTGCATTTTGCGGACGAAGAGGCGTTCCTGGAGGAGATCGGTTACCCGCACCTGGAGGAACACCGCCGCATCCATGAGCAGTTTAAGCAGAATTTCGCTACCCTGAAGCCGCGCATTGCCTCGGAAGACGATGCCGCCTTTCGTCAGGCGCTCAACGATGCCTTTACCTGGTTGCTGGTGCACATCGGCAAGGCCGATCGGCGGTATGCCCGCTTCTACGCCGGGCAGCAAAAGGAATCGTGAAAAAAAGCCGCCGAAGCCCCCGCTGGCTTACAGAGGGTGCTTGCGCGGGACCCCGGGCTTGCGCGGGTAGGCGGTAGGGGTGGGGGCGATTTTGTCGATCAAGATGAGGTAACGATCTTCGGTGATGCCCGGCAGTTCCAGCGGCAGAATACGCTGCAAATGCCCGCCCAAAATACGGATAGCCCGATCGGCATCCTGGGTTTCGGCGGGGCCGGTGGCGCCTTTTTGCGCCAGCACATGGCCGCCGCGCCGGACGAGTGGCAGCAGGTATTCCATCAGGACGTTCATCCGGGCCACGGCACGGGCTACAGCCCAGTCGAAGCGCTCGCGGTAGGCCGGGTCTTGCCCCAAGGTTTCAGCGCGTTCGCTGACCACGGATACTTGTTGGAGTTCCAGAGTCTCCACCATGTGGCGGCAAAAATCGGCCTTCTTCTTGACCGATTCGACCAGCGTCAGGTGCATTTCCGGGTAGAGGATCTTCAGGACCAGGCCGGGAAAGCCGGCGCCGGTGCCGACGTCCACCAGCCGCCGCGGCGGTTGATCGCCCCAGGCCAGGACGCAGGACATGGAATCGAGAAAGTGCTTGGTGCGCACGCCCTGCGGGTCGCGGATGGCGGTCAGGTTGAGGCGGGTGTTCCAAGACAGGAGTTCCTGCTCCAGGGTGCGCAACTGGGCGATTTGTCTGGCGGTCAGGCGCAGGTTGAACAGGGCCTGGGCGGTATGGGACAGGGATTTCATGGGGTTGATTATAAACGATGCACAGAGGCGGGACAACTGCCCCAAAAGCAGACGTGGCAGCCTGCCAGACTGCCACGCCTTTGGGTGACCGGAGCAAGTCCGTTGACCGACGCAGAGAGGCTATTGCCGGTTATTCGACGAAGATTTCAACGTGTTCCCCGTCTTCTTCGTCGATCACATCCACCAGTTTGCCGGTTTGTCCGACGCGCAGGGCTTCCGTCACCATGGACATATCGATCCCCTCGATCTCCGGGGCGAAGTGCGCGCCGATCTTCAACCCGGCTTCGACCAGGCTGAAGGGAATTTGCACCAGCGCTTTGACCTTTCCGCTGCGCGTATCGGTCACACGGACGCGCAGCCAGCGCGCGGCGCCTTCGGTTGGCGATTTGCGGCGCGGGGTGCTGAGCGCCTTCAGCAGTTTGGCCGCTTCTTCGGCGGTGATTTTTCCCTCTTCTACCATTTTCAAAATTTTCAGGCGTTCTTCTGTCGTCGTCATGGGTGTTCTCCTTCAGCCAATGTAAACGTGCACTCGGGCGCCCCCGTCGTCCACTTGCACCAGCAAAGGGTTTTGATGGGTAAGCGTTGTTTGCAGGGCGCGTAAAATTTCCTGGCCGGCGTCCCGGCGGTGCGCGGGGATGCGGGCGTTGAACCGGCGCAATCCCCAGCCGAGCAAGCGCAAGGGCAGGGGAAAGCCAAACAAGATGCGGCGCGGCCCACCACTTTCTGCTTCTGGGCGCACATCAACGAAGACCCAGGTCAGCCGCTGGTTGTTGAGGCCGACCCAGGTGAGCCAAAGGCCGAGCGCGAAAGGCAGCCAGGCCAAAGCGAACAGCAGATAGCGTCCGCTGGTAAAGGTGGATTGCAGCCAGAGAACGCCAACGACCAGCAGCGGTAACCCGGGCAATAGGGGCAGATACCCCCACCAGCGAAACCGGCGGCGCAAATCTGCAGGGGGTTCTGGGGCGGCGAGCGGCGTTTCTGCATCGCGGGCCAGCGCTGCCAGCAACTGGTCGGCTTCTTCGGCGGTGATCTTGCCTTCCGCCAGTATGTGCAAAACGCGTTCTTCCTCAGTCATTATCCGTCCTCCAAAAAGATGCGACGTTCGTCTCTCGGCGAGGGTGTTCATTCTTCCTCGCCGCTCAACAGGCGCATGGCTTCTTCGGCGCTGATTTCGCCCCGATCGAGGCGCTCCAGGATCTGGTGGCGGGCGTTGGCATCGAGCGGCGGGGCAATGGGGCCGGGTTCGTATCCCAACGCGCGGATGATCTCGTGCAGGCGGTTGCGGATGGTGGGGTAGGAGAGGTTCAGAATGGGCTCCATGTGTTTGAGTTTGCCCTCAACGCGGATGAAGGCTTCGAGGAACTCCCATTGTTCGGGCGTCAGGTTGCTGAAGCGCCCCTGGTAAAATTGCCCCTCGATGGTGGTATCGCAAGCGTCGCAGTGCAGGCGTGTGATGGTCAGCTCGCCGCCGCAAACGGGGCATTGTTTCAGAACCGCTTTCATGGGTATCTCCTTTTTTATTTTGAAGAAGATTTTATTCAATTATACATTGCAATTTGAAAAAGTCAAGTTTTCTCTTTTGAAAAATCAAACAAATTACTT
>WGAD01000136.1 GCA_015489255.1 Anaerolineales bacterium
CCCCTGGGGCGAGGCGCTGCGCCCGCACTACGAAACCGCGCGGCGGATGCTGGGCGTAGCGCGCAACCCCAAGCTTTGGGCGGCGGATCGCATCCTGCGCGATATGGCCCGCGAGCGCGGCATGGAGGCCACGTTCCGCCCGACCGAGGTCGGCGCATACTTCGGCGCCCCCGGGCAAACCGTCCCCGACCCATACTTCGCTGGACGCGGCCCGGCGCGGTCGGGCTGCCGTCACTGCGGCGGCTGCATGGTCGGATGCCGCTACAACGCCAAGAACACCCTGCCCAAGAACTATCTCTACCTGGCCGAACAGGCCGGCGCCCACGTACAGGCAGAAAGCGAGGTGGTCGATGTGGTGCCGCTTGCGGAGGGAGGCTACCGGGTTCACTGGCGCCGCAGCACACGCCCCTGGGGTGGCGGACAGGTGCGCGCCCGCCGGGTGATCTTCGCCGCCGGCGTGATGGGCACGCTCAAACTCCTGCTCACCCTGCGCGATGTCCGCCGCTCACTGCCCAGGCTCTCTCGCCGCCTGGGCGATATGGTACGCACCAATTCCGAGGCCCTGCTTGGGGCTGTTGCCCGGCATTCTGATGTCAATTACGCGCAGGGGGTGGCCATTTCTTCGATCTTCAACCTGGACGCCGAAACACGGGTCGAGCCGGTGCGCTACCCAGAGGGTTCAGGGCTGATGCGTTTCCTGGCCGCCCCCCTGATTGACGCCGACGTCCCCATCCCCTTGCGCCTGCTGCGCTTTTTGCGTTGGGCCGTCGCTCATCCGCGAGACTTTGCCCGTGCCCTGCTCCTGCCCGGGTGGGCGCACAACGTCACCATCTTGCTGGTCATGCAGCACGTGGACAACCGCACACGCCTGCGGCTAGGACGTTCGATCTACACGTTTTTTCGCCGTGGGCTGGTGGCCCGACCAGAGGCCGGGTATGAAATCAGCGCCCAGGTGCCAGGCTCTCACGCCTTCACCCGCGACTTCGCCGCCCGCATCAACGGGGTTCCGTTGGGGTCGGTGGGCGAAAATCTGCTCAACCTGCCGACCACCGCCCACATCCTGGGCGGCGCGCCCATCGGCGCCAACGCAGAAGAAGGCGTGGTGGATGAGAACTTCCAGGTGCACAATTACCCCGGGTTATACATTATCGACGGCAGCATCATGCCCGCCAACCCCGGGGTAAACCCCAGCCTGACCATCGCCGCCTTGGCGGAATACGCCATGAGCCGCATCCCGCCAAAGGCCGCCCATCAAGGATAGATCGGCCATCCGGAGGCAGCAAAGGCTTCTTGCAACAAGGCATGCCGCTCTGCCGGCGTCATCGGGCGGGGGCGGGCGTAGTCTTCCAGCATGGTCGTCAGCAACTCGATGCCGATCAGCCGTCCATCATAGATGACGTAGCGGTCGATAAACGCCCGCCGCGTCCCCACCGCCGGCACGTCCATCTGATCAAAAAACAAGTTGCCCAGGCCATAATGAATGAAACTGCCGCCACGCCAGGCCATCGCCTGAGGGAAATGCGCCTGGCTGCCGCTGACGATATCCGCCCCGGCAGCGGCCAGGCGTTGAAAATCACGCACCTGGTTGGCCGGCGCACTGATGGAATAATATTCCTGGTATTGAAAGGTCGCCACCACCAGATAACCCTCCTCCTTCAACGCCCGAATGCGCGCCTCTATCCAGGCATAATCGCCGCAGGGGGCCGCCCCCGGACGCCCCTCCGTAGCCCAGGCGAAAGTAGGCCCGGGCATATTGCAGCCGATGAAGGCAATGCGGTTGCCGTGATGTTCCAGCAGGGCGGGTTCGCGGGCATCGGCCAGGTCGCGCCCCCCGCCAAAATATGGCCAGCCGCGTTCATCATATAGATACAGCGTTTGCAGCGTGGCCTCGTCGCCGTAATCTTGAAAATGGTTGCCGGTCAATTCAATCACATCGGCGCCAACGTCCTCCAAGAGGGCAATGTAACGCGGATCGGAACAAAAGACAACGTTGTCCTGGTAGGGGTTGGGTGGCGGGCAGCGATCATAAAATGGGATTTCGTTGCTGATGTGGGTAATATCAGCCGCGCGCAGCCAGTCGCGCACATCTCTGCCGGGGTAGAGCACCCCCTTCTTTTCCATGCGATCCGCCGTCGCCCGCACCAACGCTGTAACGCCGGTCATCACCAGGACCGTCAACCGTTCCGGATCGCGGTTAGCATCCGGCAAGCGCGCGGCCCATTCTGGCACGGCGGGCTGAAACCCGTAAGTCAAAGTCAGCGGCCAGTCTGCCGGGGAAAAATCGCCGTCCAGCGGCGAACGTCCCTCCAGGCGGATGACCTTTACATCCGGCTGGAGGGCTTCGAAGGGGATCAACCCCCACCCCTGGCCTGCGCGCACCGCCGCCAGCACCGCATCTTCATCCGCTAGCAAGCGAACAGAACCCGCCGGCGCCCCCCAGGTTTCCTGAAACCCCAATCCGCTGGCCGTAACGTACAGCAGCCGCTCCCCTTCCCCTTGCCACCAGGCCGCCAATTGTTGCTGAGAAATATCGTCCGTCAAAGTAGAAAAAGGGGCCACCAACACATATACCCATTTCGCTCCCGGCGCCCCTTCTGCCAGCAGGGTGAAACGCACATCCGCCCCTTCCGCCGTTGTCGGTTCTGCCGCCAGGTCTGCGCCCAGGGCGCGCAGCTGCGCCGGCAAGCGATCGTCCAACCACAGGCGTGGCCGCTCCACCGC
>WGAD01000137.1 GCA_015489255.1 Anaerolineales bacterium
GAAGAAGCGCTGGTATTGGAGCGGCAAAAAAGCGATGCGCTGCTGCGCAACATTCTACCGGAGACGATCGCCGCCGAGATCAAGGAACAGGGCTACGCCACCCCCACCTTGCTGGAAGACGCCAGCGTCCTCTTCGCCGATTTCGTCGATTTCACCCACACCGCCGAGCAGCTCTCTCCGCAAGAACTGGTGGATATGCTCGATGTGTACTTCTCCGCCTTCGATGAGATCATGGAAGCCTACGGCCTGGAAAAGCTGAAAACCATCGGCGATAGTTACATGTGCGCCGCCGGGCTGCCCGCCCCCAACCCGCACCACGCCGTGGACATCACCCGCGCCGCCTTCGCCATGCTCGATTTCGTCGCCCGAGAAAAAGCCCGCCGCCAGGAACAGGGCCAGCCGGCCTGGGATATCCGCATTGGCATCAGCAGCGGCCCGCTGGTGGCCGGCGTGGTCGGGCGGAAGAAATACGCCTACGACGTCTGGGGAGATACGGTCGTCATGGCCGCCCGCATGGAACAGGCCGGTGCAGCTGGACGCATCAACGTTTCTCAAAGCACTTATGAACGCATCCGCACCCACTTTCTCTGCCAGTATCGCGGCAAGGTGACGGCCAAACACAAGGGGCAGGTCAATATGTATTTCGTCCTCTCCCCGCGCTAAGAGCCGTCACCGGGTTCCCGCTGGTTGAGCGGTCGCTGAGCCTGTTGAAGCGTAGCCCGAAGCGCAGCGAAGGGCGTACCGAAACCAGCGGTTTGACCCGCGCGCGTTGGCTTCGATACGACGGCTGACGCCGTCACTCGGCCAACGACCCCTTCGCTGGTTGAGTAGCGGGCGTTAAGCCCGCGTATCGAAACCAGCGGCGCTTTCACCTTCGTCGTTGGCTTCGGTACGCCCGCTGGCGCGGGCTACTCAGCCAGCGCGATTTGTCATCGCGAGCGACCGCAGGGAGCGAAGCGATCCCCCCGCCTGGGCGGGAGATGGCTTCGGGGGCTGCGCCCCCTCGCCATGACATGCCGCGCCCCGTAAGGCGAACTTCATTTCGCGGGTTTGCCCGCCCGAAATGAGTTGCGGGCTACGGATGCTTCGGTACGACGATACCAAACTCCTATCCCTAAAGGCTAGAGCAAGGACAGTCCTTAACAGGAATGCCTGAGATGCAATCTCAAGCAGGGTTCCACTGCAAGTGGAAAGGACTGTCCTTGAAATCACAAATCACAGACTACCAAACCTCTCACTCTCCCACCAAAATCAAGGCTGGCAACACACTTTCAGACAACCATTTCACATAATCATAATAATTAGACAATATAAATTCTTTATTCCCAAGACTTAAACTAACACCATTTCCAATGGTAGCCAGTGCATCTGCCATAAGACGATCATATTCATACATAAACGGAACTATTTCATTTTCACTAACCCATAATCTCGGCACCATCCCATTATTCCTCTCCACCCACGCCAACAAATCCTGCACATCACTTGGAACATGCCCATCAATTGAGGTTATTAGCCCCATATCCACAGATAACTTACGCCCATACTTCACATTCTCCAAAATACTGTCAAAAGACAAGTAGCCACCATCAACGACAAGACTGTCATTAAGCGAAGGGTCTAATAATACGTTCCACAACATCCAATGAGACTCTCCTCCCGCCCACAATCTTACAGGCATACTCCATACAACCAAATCCTTGCCACCTTCCTTTCCTAACCTAAACGCCCCAACCATACCAATACCCATGGAATCATTACTTCCTACATTTCCCATGGAAACCATAGCCGCCCTTCCATAATCCAAGTCCCATCCTGGTCCACCTGTAAAATGTCCCCCCATCAACATACCCAGCTCCTCATCACTCATCCCTTCAATCATATCTTTAACTTTTTCCCACACTTGCGCCTGCTGAGCCAAATAGATATCCACCACTTCTTCATCCACTTCCGGCAGGTCGCGCCAATCTGCTGGCAAACCGCTTCTTATCTCCCCCATCACCTCGGCCACACTCTTCCCCTCACGCAACCCTTGCCAAAAAGCCAGCATCCCCGCCGGTTCCGGCACCGCATGCCACTCCCCCCGCTCAAACACATAAGCCACCCACTCGCCTTCCAACCCCTCGGGCGCCTGGCTCACCACTTCCAACCGCGCCACCACCCGCTGGTTTTCCAGTTTCCCCTCTCGTCCCAAACCATCATCCACCACCGCATAACGCCAACGCAAAGATTCCAAATCCACACTCACCCGCTCCCCGCTCGGCCCGACAAACTCCAACCGCCCGTTCTCAAACCGCCCCACCTCGCTTTTGGCATACAACAAACTCCCCCCATCCACCTCGAACAACCCCTTGTCGGCAATCTCCACTCCCGCCACCTCCGGCGCCAACGGTTCATAATCCAACCCCTGCGCCTCCGCCTCCTCCAAACTCATCACCCGCCACCCCGAAACCATCTCCTCATCCCGCACCCGCACATGCGTCTGCTCATACCCCACCACCGCCGGATGCTCCGCCACCACCATAATCCCCCCATCCGCTCCCAGGCCGTAGCGGGTGTTTTGCAGGGCGGCCAGCGCCGCCAGCCAGTCCGTCCACGCCGGGGAGAGAGTCGGCGTGCCGGTCGGCGCGGGGATCGGCGCAGCCGTCGGCGCGGGCAAAGGGGACGCCGTGGCTGCCGCCGTCGGCTGGGGCGCGGTCTGCGGGGCGCAGGCGGTCAGCGCCAGGGTGAACGCCAGCAGGGAGAGGAAGGGGTTGCGGGTCATGGTCGCCTCCTGGGGGTGTGCTGGGTTGATTATACAAAATTTTGCCCCCTTGCGGTTGGCCTCGCTACGGGCTTCGCCCTGCTCGGCCAACGCGATTTGTCATCGCGAGCGACCGCAGGGAGCGAAGCGATCCCCCCGCCTGGGCGGGAGATGGCTTCGGGGGCTGCGCCCCCTCGCCATGACATGCCGCGCCCCGTAGGGCGAACTTCATTTCGCGGGTTTGCCCGAAATGAAGTTCGGGCTACGTCCACTTTGGTGCACCCGCTGACGCGGGCTACTCAGCCAACGGAAGCCCCGCTTTTCAACCCGCCCGGCGAGGGCGGCGGATGTGGGCAATCATGCGACCAATCACCTGCTCCCTGGAGATATAGCCCAGTTTGCGGCTGTCCAGGCTTTCCGGGTGTGCACCCACCACATAATAACCCAGCGAGGGATCGCGCCGTTGAATGCGTTTGATGAGCGTCCCCCAGGCCGGGTGATGGAATACGATCACCTGGCCTGGTTGCAAACGGCGCAAAAAACGGGGACTGGTGGCCAGAACCACATAGTCCCCGTTGGCGATCTCCGGCGACATGCTATCGCCGACGATGCGAAAAATGCGGAACATGGGCTTACAGGTCGGGGTATACCAGTTCCAGATTGGGGGCGTAGGGAGCTTTGGCGCGTTTGGTCTTGACGCCTTTGATGGCCCAGAAAATTTCGGCAAATTCGTTGATGGCCTCCACAAATTCCACGCCCAGTTCGCGTTCCACGCCCTGGCGGGCTTTGGAGCCAAGTTTCATGATTTTATGCGTCAGCTCGTGCAGTTGCGGGTATTTTTCCAGGTGCTCGGGTTTGATAAAATCGCCCCAGATGACGCGGATCTCGTGTTTGGCCTTTTCGGCGTGCTCTTCTTTGACGGCAATGTAACGCGCCAGATCGTTTTGGGCCTGCAAGCCGCTGTGGTGCAGCGAAGCCATGAGATCCATCATACGCACAACGGTGAGGGCGGCGATTTGGGCGCTAATGGGGTCGTAGATGCCGCAAGGCACATCGCAGTGAGCGCTGGCGGTTTCAAATTGTAAGCGGTTGTCCAAAGAACGGAAAAGTTGATGAAGCATGAGGTTCCTCCAGTGAGAATTGGTCTGAGGCGCGTGGCCGATTGTATCTTACCCGCAAGCGGCCCGCCTGTCAATATTTAAGAGAAAATTGATAAAAAATATTTCGAAAAAGCAAAACTTGTATTGTGTCAGCCTTTTGGAGTAAAATACGGGTGTCTTTTTCACCACATCTCTATGGAGGAGCAACCATGACGCATATCATTACCAGTCTTTGCTTGCGCGACAGCGGGTGCGTGGAAGTCTGCCCGGTGGAGTGTATCGTTCCCGGCAAGCCGGTGGAGGAATGGCCCTGGTTCTACATCGATCCAGATACCTGCATCGATTGCGGCGCGTGCGTGCCCGAATGCCCGTATGCCGCGATTTTCCCCGAAGATGAAGTGCCCGCCCCCTACGTTGCCGAGGGCGGCGAATACATCAGCCGCGTGGGGCTGACCGGCCATTACGAGGGCATCGATCATCATGGCGAACAGGTGGTGCTCGATTGCGTCAAGCAGTTGGAAGCCGGCGAGGAAGTGGACTTGACCCCGGACATTGAACTGAACTACAAATTCTTCCAGGAAGGCCCCGGCTACGACGCCCTGGAAGACTGAGAACGAGAACCTCTCTTTGCCCCCTGCGCCAGCGGGGGGCTTTCTTTTTGGAAAGGGTCAACGGGTGGCAGCTTGCAGCAGGCGGCGGACGATCAGGAGGCTCTCGTTGGGTGCGCGGCTTTCCAGAACCACGACTGCCGTCAGAGGCTGTCCGGGCCATTCGGGAAGGGTGCCGCCTACCGCCCAGGTAAGGGTTTCGTTGGCGGCGCTGTGCGCCCAAAAGGCCGTGCCGGGCAGTTGGTAAGCGGTCAGCGCCTGCGGGCGCGCCAGCGGAATGGTTTGAGGCGTTCCCGGAGGCTGGAGGAGGGCATCACCTTGAGGGGTGCGCACGGAGAAAACGATCTCAGGGGCAGGGCGCAAACCGCCATTGGTCAGGGCGGCGGCATCCAGCGCCAGCAAGAGCGGATTGTCCAGCCCGTTGCGGGGGGCGCTGAGCGGCAGACGGAAGGCATCGGCGGGCCGTTGCCAGTCTGCGGGCCACCCCGCCGCCCGAAACGGAGCCAACAGCCCTGGCGGCAACGGATACAACCCCTGGGTGGCGCGGTTCAGCAGAGGAGCCTCCTCGGTGGAGACCAGGGAGGCCAGATCCTCCAGCGCTTCTGGATGGTAAGAAGGCTGGGAGGCCAGCGCCAGGATCTGCCCGCTGGCGGCCTCGAGCAGGACGACGGCGCCGGCGCGGCCTGCCAGCAGATCGGCGGCTTGTTGGCTGAGGTCGGCGTCCAGCGTCAGGCGCACATCCAGGCCGGGAGGCGGCTGGCCGTAGAGCAGGTGATATTGCCAGATCTCCCGGGCGGGCCGTCCCCGTTCCCCGCGCAGGTAATCGTCCAGGGCCGCTTCCAGCCCGGTTTCACCGTATACGGGGTGCGTATAGCCAACAATTGGCAGGAGGTCCGGGTAAGCATAACGGCGAACATAGCCGCCCGCCTGGCCTTCCGTCTGGTTGATCGGGCGGCCATTGCGGTCGAGCAGCGCGCCACGGGGAGAAAACCGTGCGTTCAGCGCCCGCCGGGGGTTGTCGCTGCGGGCGAGCAGGTCGCCGCTGCGAACGATCGTCCACCAGCCGGTCGCCAGGGCCAGCAAGGCCAATCCGGCCAGCAGCGCGTTGTGCAGGTGGCGGTAGGGCCTGGTCTGTTCTGCCGTCAGGGGCAGCCGCCTTGCGCGCTGGCTCACCTGCAAGAGCAGCAACAAGGCGGCAAAAGCGGTGAGCAGCGAAGAACCGCCGTAAGACATAAAGGGCAGGGTGACGCCGGTGAGGGGCAGCAGGCGGCTGCTGCCGCCCATGATGACCAGCGCCTGTCCGCCAAGATACAGGCTAAGCGTCGCCGCCAGCAGGCGCTGGTAGGCGTTTTCGGCTCGCAAAGCCAGCCGAAAACCGGCGCCCACCAGCAAGGCCCACAACCCCAGCAGGCCGAGCGCCCCGGCCAGGCCGCTTTCTTCCACCAGCGCCGGGTAGATGAAATCGGAGTAGGAGACGGGCACCAGCCCCGGATACCCCAATCCCGGGCCGCGCCCGGGCAGGCCGCCGTTTGCCAGCGCCATCAACGCCTGGATGATTTGATAACCGCTTCCCTGAGGGTCGCTCCAGGGGTTATACCAGATGCTCAAACGCAGACGCACCAGATCGGAAAAGGCGTACCCCAGGGCGCCCAACCCCAGCAGCAGCCCGCCCCCGATGACGAGCACCCGCCGGCGCCCACTGGACAAGTACAGCGCGGCGGTATAAATCATCACCAGCAATGAGGCCGTGCCCAGGTCTCGTTGAGAAGCCAGCAAACCCACGGCGGCCAGGATGAGCGCCAGGGTGGGCAGGATGTAGGGCCACAGGCTGCGGCGCAGGCCGGGCAGGCCGCCCAAATAGGCAGACATGTAAATGGCGAGCAGGAGTTTGAGCGGTTCGGAGGGCTGAAAATACACCCCGCCCACGCGCAGCCACAGGCGCGGGCCGTAACCGAGCGGGTTGCTGCCCAGCAGGAGGGTCAGGGCGGTCAGCAATAGCCCGCTGAACAACCAGAGGTATTTGTACCGTTGCAGAGATTCTGCCAGGGGGTAACGGCTGCCGAGCGCAAAGAGAAAGGCGGCCAGACCCAGCCAGACCGTCTGCCGCAACCCCAGCGGGGGGGTGAGCCGCCAGATGGTCAACAGTCCCCAGCCGGTGAGCAGGAGGGCCAGCGGCAGGAGGAGCGGGCTGGATTGCGGCAAAAAGCGGCGGCGGGCGCGCAACATCACCAGGCCGCTGACCAGCCAGCCCAGGAAGCCGATCCAGTGGACGAGGCGCAGCGGCGCCTGCGCCTCGTGGGCGCGGACGCGCGGCGCGAGCGTCAGCGCGGCGGCGTAGGCCAGCACAAAGAGAGCCGCCAGCAGGAACAGGCGGCCCTCCAGCCGATGGTGGTCATCCAAGGTATTTGTCAACCAGCAGGCTGAGCTTACGGCGGGTTTCCGGCGGTATGACGCTGGGGTTGGTGATCAGGGCGTTGGAGAGCGCGTTTTGGCAGGCGCAACCCGGGCTGTGGTCGGGCTGGTGCAGCAGTTGCCGGATGGCTTCTTGCACCAGGTGGACGTTTTGGTTGAGCGTGGCGATGACCATTTCGACGGTGACCGGTTCCTCGCTCACGTGCCAGACGTCGTAATCGGTGATGTGGGCCAGCACGCCGTAGCAGATTTCGGCTTCCCGGGCCAGAAAGGCCTCGGGGGAGGCCGTCATGCCGATGATGGACATGCCCCAATTGCGAAAAAGGTTGGATTCCGCGCGGGTGGAAAAGCGCGGCCCTTCGATGGTGATGAACGTCCCTCCACGGTGCACCCGACCGCCCGCCGCCGCAGCGGCCTCCGCCAGCTGCCCGGAAAGGGTGGGGCAGAAGGGGTCCGCCACGCCGACATGCGCCACCAGTCCGCCGGTGAAGAAACTGCGCGGGCGGTTTTTGGTGAAATCGAACAATTGGTCGGGCACGACCAGATCGCCGGGGTGGTAATCTTCGCGCAGCGAGCCGCAAGCGCTGACGCTGACGATGCGGCGGGCGCCCAGCGATTTAAGCGCGTAGATGTTGGCCCGGTAGTTGATTTCCGAGGGGGAGATGAAGTGCCCCAGCCCATGACGGGCCAGGAAGGCCACGCGCTGGCCCTCCAGGCTGCCAATGACGATGGGAGCGCTGGGGCGGCCAAAGGGCGTTTCCAGGATGTGTTCTTGAGCGTTGGTCAGGCCGGGCATATTGTAGAGGCCAGAACCGCCGATAACGGCCAGGGCTAAAGGTTCGCTCATACGATCTCCTGTGTTTGGGGTGTGGGGTGGGGCAGCGCGCCAATTTGCAGCTGGCAGGCGCCCAGGGTGATTGTATCATCTTCAACCAGGATGGCCGGGGTTTCCAGGCGTGCGCCGTTGAGAAAAGCGCCGTTGCGCGACCCCAGGTCGTGAACCCACCAGCGCCCTTGCCGGTAGCGGAAGTGGAGATGGTGCGCTGAGACGGCCGGATCCTCCAGCTGCAGGTGGTTACCGGCGGCCCGGCCCACCAGCACGTCTGCCTGGGTGAACACGCGCTGGTGGGCGCTGCCATTGGGCAGGCGCACGTACAGGTGCAAGGGCGGCGGGGCCTCGGCGCTGCGAAGACGCAGGGCACGGATTTGCAACGACAAAACAACGCCCAAAAAGGCATACAGGGCAAGGGCCATCAACAGGCGCAAGGCCAACAGCAGACCGGCGCTCATTCCTTTCAGCTTTTCTTCATGTCCGGGTTGGTTTTGAAGACGGCGGTGGGAACGTCAGTGGCGTTGGTGGGGTTGAGCGGCTGCGTGCCGAGGGTATCGTGGTCGAAGGAGGTGGAGGCGTCTTGCCGGTAGACCATCGTTGCGCCGGCCAGTGAGATCACATCGCCGGAATACAAGATGCTCTGGCTGACACGCTGGCCGTTGACGTAGGTGCCGCCTGTGGAGTTGAGGTCAAAAATCACATAGCGCCCTTTAATGGCGCGCAGCTGGGCGTGGTTGCGAGAAACGCGCGGATCGTTGAGCACCACGTGGTTATCGAGCCGACGCCCCAGGTTGACCACGGCCTGACGCAGTTTGAAAACCCGTCCGCCATCCAGCAGCAGATAGGCATGTTCAGGGATAGAGGGCGCCTCCTCTTCCCGGGCCTGCTGGCCAGGGGCCGCCATGCTTTGCGTTTCGCCGGGTGTGTTGAGCCGATGCGAGGCGATGACGTCGATCTCATCCGTTGCCATGCCCGGGTTGGCCGCCAGGCTGATGTTGGGCGGCGAAGCAAAAACCATGCCCAGGTTTTGCGCCAGCTCCAGCAGCGATTGCTTGAAGGAATGTAAAATTTGCGGGTCGCTTTGCCACTGCCCAATTTGTTCCGGGTGCATAACCAGGGTGAAGGTATCGGGCAGCAGCGTCATGTTATCGGGCGCTTTGCGCAAGTTGTTTTGCAGGCTTTGGGCGAGCTTGTGGGCTAACATGGCCTGTGCGTTGGCGCCGCCGGTCAGGGCGGGCAGGTGCTGCTCAAGCAGGGTGCGAATGGTTTGTTCCAGCTGAGACCAATCCATAGAACGAATGCCTTTCTCACCGGGCCAGACGGTGACAATTGGGACACAGGGCTTCAGCGGCGGGCACGAGAAAACCGCAATGTGGGCAGGTCTGCGGGAGGTTCAATTGCAGGGGGGCGCCGCAGGCCAGGCAGTGGCTGGCCTCTTCTTCGTTGGGCGTGCCGCAATAGGCACAGATCACGTTGCTCAGGGTTTCCGCCAGGTTGTGCGAGGCGCCGACCATTTGGGCCGTTGACTCAATCACCTGCCAGACGCGGTCGCGGAGTTGCAGGCTTTCCAGGTCTTGCGCGAGGTCGTCCAGGCGATGAAGCAAATTCCAGGGATTTCTCAACACAGACAGGATGGTGACGCCCATGCTGGCGGCCAGATCGAGCCAGACTTGCTGCCCGATTTGCACCATGACCCCGTTCGGCAGCTGGCGCAGCCGCACGGTGAGCGCGGTGGCGCCGCCGCGCCGAACCTGGGGGCGGCGGGCGATCTGGACGGCAATCTCCTCCTTCTGGCGGATCTTTTGGGCTTTCCAGCCGGCATGATCGAACTCGGCGAGCAGGGCATCGGCCAGCGTTTCGGCTTTGAGCTGCTCTCCATAGTAAATTTTTTCATCCATAGAATAGATTATAATCGGAAAGTTCTCCGGCCAATGCCGGATTGACGATAAGGAGAAGCGTTTGTGATGAAAAAATTATCTTTAACGCTGTTCGCTTTACTGGTTGGTTTGCTGGCGCTGGGGCGCACGGGCGGCGTTCAGCAGGTTGCTGCTCAACAGCCCACCGGTTCGGTCCCCACGGTGACGGGAACCCCTACCGGGGCCATTGTGCGGGTGACGTATCCGGAGCAAATCAACGTGCGCGGCGGGCCGAGCACCTATTTTTACCCCATTGTTGGTGTGCTCCTGCCTGGGCAGGAGGTGGAAGTGGTCGGTCGCTCCCCCGGCGGGGAATGGCTGCAAATTCGTTACCCAGGCGTGCCCGGGAACGTGGCCTGGGTGCACGCCCCGTTGGTAACCTTTGTCGTCAACGGCACGATTCCGATCGTCGAGCCGCCGCCGACGGCCACGCCCGTGACGACGCCGACCATCGACCCGACCCTGGCGGCTGCTTTCATCGTTCCGGCGACCCCTACCCGCTTGCCCACGTTTACGCCGCCGCCGCCGCTGGTCGTCCCGACTTTTACGGAGGCGGTGTCCAGCGGCGGCGGCGTGCCGCGCGGGTTGCTGATTTTCGCTTTGGGGTTTGTTGGCGCGTTGTCGGGGTTGATCTCCCTTTTGCAAGGGCGGGGTTAGTGATCGTGGCCGCAGCCACAGCCGCCGCCGGCCTCCTCGGCATGATCATGATCGTGGCCGCAGCCGCAATACGTGGCTGCCTGGATGGCGAAACCGCGCCCCTGAGGGCCGTCTACGAAATCTATAACCGCCCCTTGCAGGTAATCGAGCGAAACAGGATCCACCGTAATGCGCAGGCCTTCAATCTCCAGCACGGCGTCTTGCTCATGCACGTTGGGGTCGAGCGCCAGGCCGTATTGACGGGTGGAGCAGCAACCGCTGTCTTGAACATAGACGCGCAAAGCGTGATCGGTCAGCTGGCGTTCCTGGATGATCTCGCGCACGGCGGCCAGCGCCGGCGGTGTGATGGTCAGATCGGGGGTGTTCATGAGGCATCTCCTGGTGTGAACGGAAATATTAAGACAGATATTATCAGAATTTGGCCGCCGTGTCAACGCGCGGCGGTTTTGGCGAGGTGCTATGCCGTTTGATTTGCAGGCCCCCTTTCAACCGATGGGTGATCAGCCCGAGGCGATCGAAAAGCTGACGGCTGGCGTGCGCGCGGGAATGCGGCACCAGGTTTTGCTGGGCGCCACCGGCACCGGCAAGACGTTCACCATCGCCTCGGTCATCGCGCGCTTGCAAATGCCCGCCCTGGTGATGGCGCACAACAAGACGCTGGCGGCACAATTGTATGCAGAATTGAAAGAGTTTTTCCCCAACAATGCGGTGGAATACTTTGTCTCGTATTACGATTATTACCAGCCAGAAGCCTATGTGCCGCAGCGCGATTTATACATTGAGAAAGAAACCCAAATCAACGAAGAGATCGAACGCCTGCGGCTGGCCGCAACCACGGCCTTGATGTCCCGCGACGATGTGATCATTGTGGCTTCGGTCTCTTGCATTTATGGGCTGGGCAACCCGGAAGAATATACCCGCAGCGTCATTCATTTGCAAACAGGGGCTATCTACAGGCGCAATGCCCTCTTGCGCCGCCTGGTCGAGAGCCAGTATCAGCGCAATGATGTGGAATTGAAACCCGGCCTCTTCCGCGTGCGGGGCGATACGCTGGAAATTCTGCCGGCTTACGCCCGCCACCGGGCGTACCGCATCTCTTTTTGGGGCGATGAGGTCGAGCGCATTCTGGAAGTGAACCCCCTGACGGGAGAAATCCTGGCCGATTTGCCCCAGGTAGATATTTTCCCGGCCAAACACTATTTGACCGAAGAAGACAAATTGAAAGCTGCCATTGCAGATATCGAAGCCGAGCTGGAAGAGCGTCTGGCCTATTTTCGCGCCCGGGGAAAGCTGCTGGAAGCGCAGCGGCTGGAACAACGCACCCGCTACGACCTGGAAATGCTGCGCGAGGTGGGCTATTGTTCGGGCATTGAAAATTATTCCCGCCACCTGGACCGCCGCGCCCCGGGCACGCCGCCCTGGACGCTGATCGATTTTTTACCCAGCGAATACCTCCTGATTGTTGACGAAAGCCACATGACCGTGCCCCAAATCCGCGGCATGTACAACGGCGATCGCGCACGCAAGCAAACCCTGGTGGAATATGGCTTTCGCCTGCCTTCGGCCCTGGACAACCGCCCGCTGAAGTTCGCTGAGTTCGAACAGCGCATGGGCTACACCATTTACACTTCCGCCACCCCTGGCCCTTATGAATTGCAACATGCCGAGCAGGTTGTGGAGCAAATCATCCGCCCCACCGGCCTGGTGGACCCGGAAGTGGAAGTCCGGCCGGTGAAGGGACAGGTGGACGATCTGGTCGGCGAGATCTACAAACGGGTGGAGGCCGGCGAGCGGGTACTGGTGACCACGCTCACCAAGCGGATGGCAGAAGACCTCTCCGATTATTTGCTGGAACTGGGGGTGAAAGTCCATTACCTGCATTCGGAGATCGACACGCTGGAAAGGGTCAGCATCTTGCGTGACCTGCGGCAAGGGGTTTTCGATGTGATCGTCGGCATCAACCTTTTGCGTGAGGGCCTCGACCTGCCGGAAGTTTCCCTGGTGGCGATCCTCGACGCGGACAAGGAAGGCTTTTTGCGTTCCGATACGGCGCTGATTCAAACAATTGGCCGCGCTGCCCGGCACGTCCACGGCAAGGTGATTATGTATGCCGACAAGATCACCGATTCGATGCGGCGGGCGATCGAGGAGACCAACCGCCGACGGGCGAAGCAACTGGCCTACAACCAGGCGCACGGCATCCAGCCTGTGAGCGTCCGCAAGGCCATCCGCGACCTGACCGATTCCCTGGCGGCGGCGCATGCCGCATCGGAAGAGCGGGCCGCCTACCAGACGGCGCGCCGCGCCCGCAGCCAGGACGCCGCCGAGATCCGCCGGGTGGTGGCCGCGCTGGAAAAGGAAATGCACGCTGCCGCCAAGGCGTTGGAGTTCGAAAAGGCGGCGGCATTGCGCGATGAAATCTTTGCGCTCAAACGGCAAATTGCCGAGGATGAATCGTTGAAACCCTGGGAACGCATTCGCTGGATGGTCACCAGCGAAGACCAGGAATCCCAAAGGGGAGAAGAAACCAGCCTCAAGGAGTGATTATGACCCAATCGGATGCTTTTGCCGCCTTTTTCCGGCCTCGCAGCGTGGTGGTGCTGGGCGCCTCCACCAATCCGCGCAAACTGGGGTATGGCGTGGCGCGTAACCTGGTGGAGAGCGGTTACCCGGGAGCGCTGTACTTCGTTAACCCGAAAGGAGGCGAACTGTTTGGTTACCCGTTGTACCGCCGCCTGGATGAAGTGCCGCCAAAAGTGGACCTGGCGGTGATCGTCGTTCCGGCGGAGGCTGCGCCGGATACGGTCCGCGCCTGCGGTGCGCGCGGCATTCCGGCGGCGGTGCTGATCTCCGGCGGTTTCCGCGAAGCGGGGCCAGAGGGGGCGGCGTTGGAGGCTGAGGTCCAAGCAGCCGTCCGCGAGACGGGCATCCGCCTGATCGGCCCGAATTGCATCGGCCTGCTGGATACCCATTTGCCGCTGGATACCACCTTCTTGCCGCCTCCCATGCCCGCAGCCGGCGACCTGGCCTTTTTGTCCCATTCTGGCGCCACCTGCGCCGCAGTGATCGATTGGGCGCGCGAACAGGGGTTTGGTTTTTCCCGCCTGGTGAGCCTGGGCAACCAGGCCGATGTGAATGAGACCGATCTCCTGCCGTTGATGGCGGAAGACCCGCACACCCGCGTCATCACCTGTTATTTCGAGGGGATCAGCGATGGCCGCCGCTTTAGTGAAACAGCGGCGCGCGTATCGCGGGAAAAGCCGCTGGTGGTGCTCAAAGCCGGGCGTTTCTCCGCCGGGCAGCGGGCGGCGGCCTCGCATACGGGCGCGCTGGCGGGCGCCGATACGGCCTTCGACGCGGCCTTTGCCCGCGCCGGCGTCATTCGCGCCCGCACGGTAGAAGAGATGTTCGACTGGGCGCGCGCGCTGGCCTGGCAGCCTTTGCCGGCCGGGCCGCGGGTGGCTGTTCTGACCAATGCCGGCGGCCCAGGGGTGATGGCTGCCGACGCCCTGGAATTGGAAGGGCTGCAAC
>WGAD01000138.1 GCA_015489255.1 Anaerolineales bacterium
GCATGGCCTCAATCACATTGCCGACGTGCTCCCACAGCGGCACGCCGAGTTCTTCCGCACCGCGTTCCATCTCGGCGCGGTTGGCGCCGGCCGCAAAAGACTTGTCCTTCCATTTTTTCTTCACCGACTTGACCTTCAAATCGCTCAGCGAGCGGGAGGGGCGTACCAGCGCCACCGCTGTGATCAGGCCGGTGATCTCATCGCAAGCGTACAAGGCCTTCTCCATCAACGTCTCACGTGGGATACCCGTATGATCGGCATGGCTCATGATCGCGCGGATGATCGGCTCCGGCACGCCATGTTGGCGCAAGATCGGCTCACCAGCCAGGGGGTGTTCTTCCATGTTGGGGTGAATTTCCCAGTCAAAATCGTGCAACAAGCCAGCGATCCCCCAGGTTTCCACGTCTTCGCCAAATTTTTCGGCGTAAAAACGCATGGCTGCTTCCACAGCCAGCATGTGCCGCACCAGGTTTTCGTTTTTGACGTATTGCCGCACCAGGGCCAGGGCTTCTTCTCGCGTCATGGCAACTCCTCAAAGATCGGCTCCGGCTCTCCCAGCACGGGCAAGGGCCGGGCAAGATACAGATCCCAGAAAGCCGCCGTCGTTGCCAGCAGCTCTCTTGCGTTCCAGTATAGCACAGAACCTCGGCGATACTCCCGCCGATCGGCGGGAACGCCGGAGGCCTCCACGCCCAGATGATTGCACAAATACAACGCCCGCGGCAGGTGAAAACCCTGAGTCACCAAAATGGCACGCCGGAGGCCAAAAATGGCCCCCGCCCGATAGCAGGTATCGTACGTGCGCCGCCCGGCGTAATCCAGCACAATGGCATCTTCCGGCACGCCCAAAGCCAGGGCATAATCGCGCATGGCTGCTGGTTCGTTGTAATCGATAAAGCGGTTGTCTCCGCTCATCAACAATTTTTCTACCTTGCCCGAAAAATACAGGCCCGCCGCCGTCGCCACCCGATCGCGCAGGACCGGGGTCGGCGTGCCGTCGCGCCACAGACCGGCGCCAAACACAATGGCTACCCGCTCCGTTGGGACCGTCTCGGCGCTGTATATGCGGGAACGCGCTTCCCAGGCCGTGATCAAGCGAGGCAAAGCCAGGGCGGCGCATCCCATCCAGAAAACCGTCGTCAGGGTTTGTCGCAATCGCTTCCACATAGCGCCGCATTTTACCATACCGCGGCAGCGCGCAGCGGCGCGCCCCTCCTGGACGCAGCGGCGCCCTGCCGCTTGGCAGGGCGCCGCTCGTTCACCAGCAACACATCGTCCAGCGGGTCAGACCATCTTCTCCCGGATGCTGGCGCTGACAAAGTCCAGAATAGCCACGGTAATGGCGATCATCCAGACGGCCATCCCGGCCTGCAAATACTGGAACTGGCGGATCCACTGGATGAGCAGGAAGCCGATACCGCCGCCGCCGACCATACCGATAATGGTGGACATGCGGACGTTGATGTCCCAGCGGTAGAGGGTGAAGGAGGTGAAGGGCGGCAGCACCTGCGGCACAACTGCGTAAATGATGGTTTGCAATCGGTTGGCGCCCACCGACTGCAAGGCCTCAATCGGCCCTTCGTTGATGCTTTCGATGGATTCTGAATACAACTTGCCCAGAGCGGCCACCGAATGAATGGTCAGGGCGATGAAGCCGGCAAAGGGGCCAGGCCCAACCCAGATCACGCCCATCACCGCCCAGATGAGCGGCTCGATGGAACGGATGATGTTCAACACCAGGCGAACGACCGTGTACACGATCATGCCGACCGGCAGCTTATCCAGTTTGGAGAGCTGGATGCCCCACGCCAAGAAGGCCAGCGCGCCCAACACCGCGCCGATCAGCCGCGCCTGGGGGATGGCTGCCGCCACCGCTGCATCGCCGCGCGTGATGCTGACAATGCCTTTGGCATAGAGCACGCCCAAAATACCGCCCGCGACCACGCCGATCACCATCATCCCCGCCAGGCTGATCAGGCGTGCGCTGCCGGCGGACAATCGCTGTGCCAGGTTGTCCAGAGCGCGGCTCAGCAGCCGATAGAAGATCAACGCCCCGGCCAGGATGAAAATGAAATACACCGAGGCCGTCAGCAGCGGCGCCCCCTTCAGGCCGCCCCACCAACCGGACACCACACGGCCCAGCAGGCGGCCCAACGCACCGCCCAACCCCAGGCCGATGACGCCGCCGACGAAACCTTGCGTGGTTGTGGTGATCGATTGCATCAGGTTGCGGGCGGCCAGGAATGAAAGCGGCACGCTCAAGATGATGCCGGCGAAGGTCGCCATCAGGCCCATCATAATGGTTTCCAGAATGGCCTTCAACGCCAGGATCAAATCGTTGCTGACCTGGCCGGAAAAACGCTCGCCGGCGCTCTGGATGACATAGAGGGTGTGGTATTGCGGCCCTTCGGATACTTTGGGAATGACCACGTCCGGCACGTAAAGTTCACTGCTGAACGTGCCATTTTCATCGATCTGGATTTTCGTTTCGCCCACGCCGCGCGGGGTGAACGAGTTGCCAATGGGGTTTTCCCAGCGCAGGGTCACCGTCTCGCCAGGCGTGAAGCCTCCGCCTTCAATGGTCAGCAGGGTGCCATACGTCAGCTGGCCTTTGTTGTCGCGCACACTGACCTCACCACAAGTCGGTGTAACTCGCACCCAGGGGCCGTCTTCCGCCGGTTCGTTGACCGGCGGCGCTTCGTCTGGATATGTGCAGGGGGCCTCGATCTTAGCGCTGGCCCGCAGCTCATCGGCTTCATAATTGAAGGCCGCCTTCCAGGGCCAGACCAAACGGCTGAGGATGACCTCGGTATCTTTGTATTCCAGCACGGCCTTGTTCAGGTCGATTTGCACCAGGCGCACCCCGAGAAAGCTCAAGGCCAGGATGAGCAGCAAAATGTATGCGCCGGTGGAGGGTTCGCGCTCGGGAGAATAGACCAGGGCATCGGCTACGTTCCACAACCAGATGGCGGCGATCACACCGGCGGTGGCAAACGCTGTTCCGCCATAAAGTTGCAGCATCTTGTCCGCTGGCACCACCAGGTCCAAGACGGGGGCGGTCATCAGGCCAAAGACCACCATCGCCAGGACGACAAAGCCGGTTTTTGTCAGGTTGCGGCTAAATTCATCGCTCGGCAAACTCCGCGCAACCAATTCATAAATGA
>WGAD01000139.1 GCA_015489255.1 Anaerolineales bacterium
GAAAACTGTGGCAATAGCGGATGCGAAAGCTGCGGCCAGAGGGGGGGTGAGAGAGGGTTTTCATAGGCAGATAGAAAAAAGGGCGACCTGAAAACAAGCCGCCCCTGATAAAATGGTGAGCGGGTTACTTGCCGATGAGCCTTTCAACGCTGGCAAGCAGTTCTTGCGGGCTGAAGGGTTTGGTGATGTAATCATCTACCTTGGCGATGTGCAACCCGAGCACGCGGTCGATGTTTTGCGCTTTGGCCGTCACGATGATGACCGGGACTGTTTGCAGGGTTGGGTCGGCTTTCATTTGCTGGTACACGTCCCAGCCGTCCATGTCGGGCATCATCAGATCGAGCAGGACCAGGTCGGGCGGATCCTGGTGCATGGCGTTTAAGCCTTCTATGCCTCCGGTGGCACCGACGATCTCGTATCCACGACGGCCCAAGATCAGGCGGATCAAGTCTATCATTTCCTGATCGTCTTCGATGCACAAAATACGTTTTTGTTTTACCATAGGACACCCCTCAGGATGAAAAGGGCGGGTACAATAACAAGGCAGATTGCAATAAAAACAGTTTACCATGAAATGCAGGAGTTGAAACGTGAAAATCATTACCTGGAATGTAAACGGATTGCGGGCTTTGCTGCGCAAGGGAAAAAAAGAATGGCTGCTGGAGCAGAACGCTGATGTAATTTGCTTGCAAGAGATTAAAGCCCGCCCCGATCAGATCGCCGAGGCCGATCGGGATTTCCCGGGCTATGAGGCCATCTGGCATCCGGCAGAGCGCCCTGGTTACAGTGGAGTGTTGACTCTGGTGCGCGAAAATTTGTCGAAGTATGAAATTGGTATGGGCGTGCCGCGCTTTGATGCTGAGGGCCGGGTCATTCGCACCCGCCACGAGGGGTTCTGGTTGTACAACATCTACTTCCCCAACGGGCAACGCGATCACGAACGCTTGCAGTTTAAACTGGATTTTTACGCTGCCTTGCTGGAACAGGTGCAAGCGCTCATGGCCGCTGGCGAGGAAGTGATCATCACCGGCGACTTCAACACCGCCCATCGTCCGATTGACCTGCGAAACCCGGACCGCAACCAAAAGACATCCGGCTTTTTGCCGGAAGAACGCGCCTGGATCGACCGATATCTGGAGGCTGGCTTGGTGGATGTCTACCGGCAACGCTATCCCGATCGGGTGCAATATACCTGGTGGACCTATCGTTATGGGGCGCGGCGCAGGAACATCGGTTGGCGGATCGATTATTTTTTGGTTTCTGCCGGCCTGGCTTCGCGGGTGGAGGATGTCGTCATCCACGATCAGGTGGAAGGCTCCGATCATTGCCCGGTCAGCCTCTTATTGGCCTGATGATTTCGTTAGAATCGCGTAAAACCCGCGAAAATCAGGCCTCTGGATTGGTATAATTACCCTTTGAGGAGGTTCGAGTGAACCAAAGACGACAATCTGTGTTTGTTTATCTGATCTTTTTCAGCGCCCTGGCGTTGATGTTGTATGCTGGTTTTGGCCAAACGGCTGAGGCCGAGGAACCGCTGACGCTGAATGGTCTGGCGGCAGACATTCAACAAGGCCGGGTGACGCGGGTGATCATCAAACCCGATGGCACCACGGTGGTGGCGATCTACGGCAGCGGCAATACGGCAACTGAACGCACCACCTACAAAGAGCCCGATACCGGCTTGGTGGAACAACTGCGCGCCTTGGGCGTGCCGGCGGAGGCGTTGGCCTCGGAGCGGGTGCGCATTGAGGTGGAATCGCCCAGCATTTGGGGGCCGGTGATCACCGGGTTGTCTTATCTGATTCCCTTTGTCTTCCTGGCTGCGTTGTTCTGGTATATCGCCCGCCAGGCACAAGGCAGCAACAATGCGGCCATGTCTTTTGGCAAATCGCGGGCGCGCATGTTCAGCGGCGACCAGCCCTCTGTGACGTTTGAAGACGTGGCCGGTGTGGAGGAGGCCAAAGAGGAGCTGGAAGAAGTGGTCGAGTTTTTGCGCGAGCCGGAAAAATTCATCCAGCTGGGTGCACGTATCCCTAAAGGGGTGCTGCTGGTCGGGCCGCCGGGGACGGGCAAAACCCTGCTGGCGAAGGCGGTCTCTGGCGAAGCGGGCGTGCCTTTCTTCTCCATTTCTGGCTCCGAATTTGTGGAAATGTTCGTCGGGGTCGGCGCCAGCCGCGTGCGCGATCTTTTCGAGCAGGCCAAGCGTCATTCGCCCTGCATCGTTTTTGTGGATGAAATCGATGCGGTCGGGCGCCAGCGAGGCGCTGGTTTGGGTGGTTCGCACGATGAACGCGAACAGACGCTGAACCAGTTGCTCGTTGAGATGGACGGCTTCGATACGGACACCAACATCATCATCATGGCGGCCACCAACCGCCCAGACATCCTCGATCCGGCGCTGCTGCGCCCGGGACGTTTCGATCGGCGCGTCGTCCTCGACCGTCCGGATATCCGCGGACGGGCGGCCATTTTGCGCGTGCACATGCGTGGCAAACCGGTAGAAGATGGCGTGGACGTGGACGTGCTGGCGCGTTCTACGCCGGGCTTTGTCGGCGCAGACTTGGAGAACATGGTCAACGAGGCGGCC
>WGAD01000140.1 GCA_015489255.1 Anaerolineales bacterium
GTCGGCGAAAACAACTGGTCGTCCGGATTTTGGAACACCAACCCCACGGCGGCCCGCACATACGGCAGGTTCTCCTCCGTCAACGGCAGGCCGCCCACGCGCACCAGCCCTGAACCGCGCAAAATGCCGTTCAGGTGCAGCATTAGGGTAGATTTTCCTGCCCCGTTGGGGCCGACCAGCGCCACCTTCTCGCCCGGCCGCAAGCGCAAATTGACGCCGCGCAAAGCCTGGCGGCCGTCCGGATAGGCGAAAAACAGGTCTACCACTTCCAGCGCCAGCGCCTCGTCGTCGGCAGGCGATGAGAAATCCACAGGATGAACCACAGGCATCAATATACCCATCCAATCCACTGAATCCAGAGCAAAACCAGGGCCGCCAACGCCAGCGCCCGCCAATCTGCGGCGCGCAAGCGGTGGGGGCGCAACGTGCGTAAATACCCGCGATATCCCCGCGCCAACATGGCCTGATATACCCGATCCGCCCGCTCATAACTGCGCAAGAACAATTGTCCCGCCAGGTGCCCGGTCGTTCGGACGCGCCAGGGCAGGGTACCGCCGCTGCGGCGGCCCGGCAGAGAGGCGCTGCGCGCCTGCCGCGCGCGCAGCAATCGCAAGGCTTCGTCGGTCAATACAAAGAGATAGCGATAAAGAAAGGCGATCACCGCCGTGAGCACGCGCGGCAGGCGCAAGTGCTCCAGGGCGTGGATCAAATCGGGGAAGGGCGTCGTGGCCGTCAACAAGATGGCCGCCTGCACCGAAAGCCAGGAGCGCAGCAAAATGCTGAGAAAACGTACCAGCCCCAGGTCCGTTGGCGTCAATCGCCAGGGGCCCAGCGTCCATTCCGTCAGCGGGCGGCCAGCCGGCAAGAAGAGCGCGCTGACCGCCGCCAGCGCAAAGGGCAAGGCCAGAAAAGAACGGCGCAGGGTAAACCACACGCCCAGGCCCGCGCGGGCGTTGGCGATCAGCAGCGCTCCCCAGGCGCAGGCAAACGCTCGCCAGGCCCCATCTGGCAACAGGGCATTGCCGAGGATGAAACCAACGCCCACCACCACCTTAACGCGTGCATCCAAGCGATGCAGCGGGCTATCGGCGGCATGGTAGCGGTCAAAAAGGTTGGCGTGCGTCATGATTCACCGCGCAGGCTGCGCCCCAGCCAAAAAGCCACCCCAAAGACCGCCAGCGCGCCGATCGCGCTGGCCAGGACGGTGGACAGCGGCGTATCGCCCAGGAAGGGCAGCCTGTACCCGGCCAACAATTGATACGGCCCGTCTTGCGCCAGGGTGAAAAAGCCAAAGTCCTGGGCCACCCGCTCGAGGCCGTCGGGGTGGGCGGAAGCCAGCGGCGCAAGCATGACCGTCGCCAGGGCCAGGAGCAATCCGCCCCACGTCCAGGCCAGGCCGCCCCGCGCCCGAGGCTGCAAATCGGGGCGCACACGCTCAATGAACCCCAACGCCGCCACGGTGATCGCCCCTTCGCCCAGGCCAATGAAGGCGTGAACGCCCAGCATCGCCGGCACCACCACCTGCAAGGCAATCGTCCCGCTCAGCCAGAGCTGCAAAGCAGTCAGCAAGGCCGAAGACATCGTCGCAGCCCAGCCCGCCAGCCCCGCCCAGGCCAACCGCGCAGCAGGCGGCCAGTTGCGTCCCAGGCGATACAGCCCATACCCCACCAGGGCTGTCACCACGCCCATATTGAAGATGTTGGCCCCCATGGCCAGCAAACCGCCGTCCTGAAAGAGCAGGGCCTGGACGGCAATCACTGCCGTCATCACCAAAATGCCCGCCCAGGGGCCGAGCAAAATAGCAGCCAGGGCGCCGCCCAAAAAATGGCCAGAAGTGCCCCCGGCGACAGGAAAATTGAGCATTTGGGCAGCGAAGATGAAGGCAGCCATCACGCCCATCAGCGGGATTTGTCGTTCGCCCAAACCGCGTTCACTACGGCGGGCAGCCAGCCCAACCATAACCGCGCTCGCCAGCCAAAAGAGAAGGGCTATCGTTGACGAAAGGAAGCCGTCCGGAATGTGCAAAGGCTGCATGAGATCTCCTCCAAATGCAATCAGGTTATCGCAAACGGAAAAAGTGTATCACAACCGTTACGGTTGCTCCGCCCGAAAAATCTTGTACAATGAACGTATGCTATTGACCATCGATATCGGCAACACCAACCTGACGTTGGGAATTTATGAAGGGGAAAGCCTGGGCGCACATTGGCGGCTGGCGACGGATCACGCCCGCATGCCCGATGAATACGGGCTGCAATTCCTGGGCCTGCTGGCCCACGCCGGACACAACCCGCAGCAGCTGGAAGGCATCTGCCTGGCTTCCGTCGTCCCGCCGCTCACCGGACGGGTTGCCACAGCCTGCCGCCAATACCTGGGGCAAGACCCGCTGATCGTCGACGCCGGCGTCCGCACGGGCATCCGCATCCGTTACGAAAATCCGCGCGCCGTCGGCGCCGACCGGGTGGCCGATGCCGTCGCCGTCCACCAGCTTTACGGCGGCCCGGCCTGCGTGGTCGATTTTGGCACGGCAACCACCTTCAACGCCGTCACCGCCAGCGGCGACTACCTCGGCGGCGCCATCACCGCCGGGGTGAACCTGGCGGCCAACGCGCTCTTCGAACACGCGGCCAAATTGCCGCGCATCGACCTCACCGCGCCGCCCTCAGTCATTGGCCGCAACACCGTCCACGCCATGCAGTCTGGCCTGCTGTTTGGATACGTCGCCATGGTGGAGGGCATGGTAGCCCGCTTTCGGCGCGAACTCGGCCCAGAGATGAAAGTCATCGCTACCGGCGGCTTGTCTTCCTTCATCGCCCACCACACCACCGTCATCGACATCATCGCCCCCTGGCTGACCCTGGAAGGATTGCGTCTGATTTGGGGAATGAACCAACGAAGGTGATCGGCAGACAAAGGGCGGCAGATACGCCCTGAGTATCGTTCTCCTCCGCCAGCATGTTCATACCCCTCATCCCAAAAAGCCTGTGCCGTCGACCAGTTTTCGTTGCCCAGCAGCGCGGGTGTTGCCTCGCTGGCTGCCAACCTGTCCATTGGATCGACGCGTCGGTGAAAACAGCCGGGCATCTATTCCCGATATTTGCTGTATAAATACGTCAAATTGCACAAGGTAGATATGACCTAAATCACTACATCAATATCCAAATTATCAGTACAATGCTGGGGCCGAATAAGAATTTGCCATCTTTTATCCATAAACTCCCAGGAAGGACCTATCCATGCAAATCACCAAACAAGCCGATTACGCCATCCGCGCCGTGCTCTACCTGGCCCAGCAAGAACCCGGACAGCGCATCCCGACCAGCAAAATTGCCAAAAGCCAGCATATTCCGCCATCGTTCCTTGCCAAAATCATCTCTCAGCTGTCCATCGCCGGCCTGCTGAACACCTCGCGCGGAGCGCGCGGCGGGGTGATGTTGGCCCGCGACCCGCAAGAGCTCACCTTGCTGGACGTGGTTGAGGCCATCGACGGCCCAATCCGTCTCAACAGCTGCGTGGGCGATGACGGCTATTGTGCCTTCAAAGAAACCTGCCCTCTCTCCGATATCTGGAACGATGCCCAGCAAGTACTCGTCAAACGACTGCGCGAGACCCGTTTTGGAGACCTGACCAAAAAGACCACCCCGGCCTTCGTCACCCCTTGAAGATCCCGCCCCTGCCAGAGACGGCAGGGGCTTTTTCATCCGTTTCCGGGTGGCTTACAGGTATAATATATGTATGGACACACTCCCCCGGCCACAACGGATCGCTATCGCCACGCACCCGCGCCTGCCAGCCACCCAGACCTTCGCCCAAGAGCTGGCTGAAACCCTGCAAACCAGCGTTGCCACCGTCTGCACCGGCTCACTCAACGACGTCGGCCTGCGCCAGCGCGTCAAGGATGGAGAATTTGACATCCTGATTGCGCTTGGCGGCGACGGCACCATGCTGCGCGCAGCCCACCTGTGCGCCCCTCTCCAGGTCCCCATCCTGGGCATCAACCTCGGGCACCTCGGCTTTCTCATCCAGGTTGCCCGCGACGACTGGCAGCAGGCCATCACCGATCTGCTGGCCGGACGCTACTGGCTGGAAGCCCGCCTGATGCTGCGGGTGGAGATGCACCGCACGGGAGAGTTGCAAGGCGTCTGGCATGCGCTCAACGAAGTGGTCATCGCCCGCGGGCAACACGTCCACCCCATCCAGTTGACCGCCATCGTCGACGACCTGCCCCTCACCAGTTACACCGCCGACGGATTAATCGCCGCCACCCCCACCGGCTCCACCGCCTACGCCCTGGCCGCCGGGGGGCCGATTCTGCCGCCCGAGTTGCGCAACATGCTCCTGGTACCTATCGCCCCACACCTGACCGTCGATCGGGCGGTGGTTCTCTCCGAAGGCTCCTCGGTCGCCATTCGCACCCACTCCGACAACGCCATCCTCAGCGTGGACGGACAAATGCCCATCGGCCTGGCTGAGGACGACGTCATCACCATTCGCACCGGTGAATATTCTGCCCTCTTCATCCGTTTTGGCGACCGCGGTTACTTCTACCGCAACCTGATGCAGCACATCAACCCTCAGCTTCCCCCCGGAGTCCGCCCATGAATGAGCCTCTCGTATGCGTGAACCATCCAAACGTCGCCACCCAGCTGCGTTGTGCCAAATGCGAGGCGCCCATTTGCGCCAAGTGCGCTCGCCGCACCCCCACAGGCTATATTTGCCCGGCCTGCCAAAAAGGGCTGCAAAAACGCTTCGAGTCCGTAGTCTGGTACGATTATTTGATTGCGCTCATCATTGCCGGAGCCGGCAGTGCCATTGGCAGTCTGTTCCTTCCCTTGCTGATGACCTTCTGGTACGGGGTGCTCATCATCTTGTACGCTCCGGCTGTCGGCAAGATCACAGGCCGCCTCCTGCAAGCGGCGCTGCGCAAACACCGCGGCAAACGCCTCTTTCAGGTGGCGGTGGCCGCTTTCATCCTCGGCGGAATGCCCACCATCCTCACCGAGATCGTCTACACCTGGATGCTCATCACCGCTGAGGTGAATGTCATGGCCTACCTGTCTTTCACCCTGTTTCTCATCGGCTACCAGATCGCCTATCTTTTCCTTGGGGCAAATACGCTTTGGCGCCAGCTGAAAGGATTTTCGATCTGACATGCTCACAGAACTTCGCATCCAAAATTTCGCCATTATTGATGAAATCAGCCTCAATTTGCAACCGGGGTTGATCATCCTCACCGGAGAAACCGGCGCCGGAAAATCCATCGTCCTGGATGCCGTAGAATTGCTGCTGGGCAGCCGTGCCGACAGCGGCCAGCTCCGCAGCGGCGCCCGCCGCGCCTACATCGAGGGCCTCTTCCGCCTGCAAGGCAGCGCCCGCGCAGCCGTCCACGTCATCTTGCAACGCGAATCCTTGCTCGACGACCCGGACGAACTCATCCTGGCCCGCGAAGTGCGCGCCAATGGACGCAGCATCGCACGGGTCAACGGGCGCACGGTCAGCGTCGCGCTGCTGCGCGAGATCGGCGCTCACCTGGTCGATATTCACGGCCAGTCCGAACACCTGTCCCTGCTGGTTCCGCGCCGTCACCTGAATTTGCTCGATCGTTTCGCCCACAACCAGGCGCTGCTGGAAGATTACCGCCAAACCTATCGGAAATTGAGCGCGACGCGGAACCAGCTACACGCCCTGCGCACCGCACGGCGGGAAGCGGCCCGCCGCGCCGACCTGCTGGCTTATCAGATCGAAGAAATTGAAACCGCCAACCTGCGCCCCGGCGAAGAAGAAACCCTGCGCCAGGAGCGAGACCGCCTGGCCAACGCCGAGGCCCTCAGCCTGCATGCCCGCGAAGCCGTGGCCTTGCTGGACGAAGGAACGCCAGAATCTCCCGCCGCAGCGGATCTGCTCGGCCAGGCCGTGCGCGCCCTGCAACAACTCAGCCGCTACGATCCCAGTCAGCAACCTCTCCTGCAAAACCTGGAGCTCCTCCTGGAAAACCTGAGTGAGGTCACCCGCACCCTGCGCGACTACCAGGAAACGGTGGAATACAATCCGGTTCGTTTGTCCGAAATTGAAGAACGCCTCGATCTCATCCGCCGCTTGAAACGAAAATACGGCGACACCATCGCCGAGATCCTGGCCTATGCCGAAGAAATCCGCGCCGAACTGGACGACCTCACGCACGCGGAAGAACGGCTCGATGCTTTGCAGGCCGAGGAGCGCACCCTGCTGCAAACCCTGGCGCAAAAAGCAGCCGCCCTTTCCCGCCAGCGCAAACAAGCCGCCCAGGCCCTGGCCGCCGGCGTGGAAAAGGAACTCGCCGATCTGCGCATGGAGCAGGCACGTTTCCAGGTGCAAATCAACACCCACACCGCCCCCGACGGCCTGCCCCAGCCACAGGGAGAGCCGCTGGCTTTTGGGCCTCACGGCGTGGATGAGGTGCAATTCCTGATTGCACCCAACCCCGGAGAAGGGCTAAAACCCATGGCCAAGATCGCCTCCGGGGGTGAAACCTCCCGCCTGATGCTGGCGTTGAAAAACGTGCTCGCCCAGGCCGATGAAACGCCCACCCTCGTCTTCGATGAAATCGACCAGGGCATTGGCGGCCGCATCGGCCTGACCGTCGGTCATAAGCTCTGGCAACTGGCACGCCATCACCAGGTCATCTGCGTGACCCACCTGCCGCAGCTGGCCGCCTTTGGCGATCAGCACCTGCGCGTGGAAAAGCAAGTGCAAGATGGACGCACCCACACCCGCATTGTCCCGCTGGACGACGAAGAACGCTTGCTCGAACTGGCTCAAATGCTGGGAGGAATCGGCGAAAGCACCTTAAATTCCGCACACGACCTTTGGCAAAACGCCCGTCGACAAATGCAGCAATCGTAAGACACAAGGGGGTTGCATGTACTCCATCCACCTCTTCGGCACCCCGGTCATTTTCTACCACGGTCAGATCGTTTCCATTCACCGCCGGCAGGCGCGGCGCCTGCTCTATTTCCTGATCACTCAACGCAACCCGGTCCACCGCCAAAAGCTGATAGACGTCCTCTGGCAGCCTGCCGACAGCCCGCACGAAAGGAAGAAATTTCGCTCGCGCCTGCGGGCCTTGTTGGGCCAACTACGGCGAGACCTGCCCGTCGATCTCATTTGCTCGCTGGATCAGGAAACCCTGCAAATCGACGCCCGGCAGATCGCCTATGTGGATCACTGGACGTTTATGGACGCCTGGCAAAAGTCGAAACATGTGCTGGGCAAGTACCCGGGCGCCATTGAGATAGAAGACCTCCTGCGCACCATCGTCGCCGCCTGGCACGACGAATACACCTTCCTGGAGCACCAGGATGGAGACAGCCGCAGCCAATGGCAGCGCTGGCTGGAAGAAGAACGCCGTCAGCTCAGGCAGGTCTGCCTCGGTTTTGCCCGTGCCACCGCAGATTACATACACGCCACCGGCAGCACGCCAGAATCAGCCCGCTGGATGCACATTGCAGCCAGGCACTTCCCAGACGATGCGCAAATTCAACAGACCTACCTGGAGCTACTGCAACAAGACGGCCAGATCCTGGAAGCGCGCAAATACATCCATGCCTTGCGCTTGCGCTGGCAGCAAGAGGATTTGGTCTTCCCCGAAAACCTCCTGCAAATAGAAAGGCAACTCTCCGCCTCCAGGCGCCCCCACCGCCAGCACACCTCATCCCCGCCAATCGTCTTGCGAGAAAAAGAACAGGCCAAAATACGCGATCGCTTCCAGCGCGGCGGCCGGCTCAGTCTCTCGGGCCCCGAGGGTATCGGCAAAGACACCCTGCTACGCACCACCCTTGCGGCCCTGAAAAAAGAATACGGCCATATCACCGAGCTGCGCCTGGCAGGCCAGTTGACCGAACAACACACCCCTTACCAGGCCGTGCACCATTTCTTGCAGGTTTATGCCCCCTCCTACCCGCGCGCGCTGCCCGCAGAAACCCTCTCCCGTTTGCGCCGCCCCCTCTACAACGACGCCGACAGGATCGCCCATTCGGAGGAACTCAGCGCTCTGGTTTACCGTTTCCTGGCAGAACAACTGGAAGAAAACCCGCTGATCTTCATTGTCGATAACGCCCATTTCCTGGACCGGCAATCGCTGGGCATCGTCGAGCGCCTCATCCATTCTTCTCTGTTCGATCGCCGCCAGCGGTTGCTTGTGCTCACCTATTCACCGGAATACGAAAACCCCTTCCTCAAAGCTATGCTGGCCAAGCGTCTGATTCGCACCCGCCTGAAGCCGGCTATTGCTATCCCGCCTTTTACCACAGAACAAACCCGCCAGTTGGTTCGCAGTTGTCTTCACGCCGTGCCGCGGGCTTCTTTCTTGCGAGAGATCCAGTCTTACACTGCGGGCAACCCGCAAAAAATCCGCGCCCTCATCACCCGCCTGTTGCGCCAACATCCACGAGAAGAGATCCTGCGTTTCGAGCGCTTGCCCAATGTGTACCTGCTGAACCCAGCCGAAACGGGCATCGCCCCCGGAAAAGAAGAAGATTCAGCCTGTGGCGGGTCTTCTTCTTCGTTGTAAATCTTTTGTTACCGCCAATCAATATAATGAACAACATGCAGATACGACAGCTGCCGGTGCTGTTGCTGGTGGGGACACAGCACCATCCCGACGCCTTAGGGGGGGCGTCGGGTTTTTTTGTTTTCTGCAAAAACACTTAAGATTCCGCAAGAAAAATCTCCAAAATCTACATTGACGGATCGGGCAGGCCTTGCTAAAGTTCACCCGAGTTGCGGATTGGCAACAGGTATCCGTTTTGTCCTTGCAAGCGACCGCAAGGAGCGAAGCAATCCCCTGTATGACGATGCGGGAGATGGCTTCGGTCGCGATGCCCCTTGCCATGACACCCATCCTCCTTATCCGCAATTCAGGTTAAAGTTCCGTTCACCGCATTCTTTCTTTTCATCAGGAGGCCTGTGTCATGGACCCTTCTTCAGAGTGGTTGACAATCAGCGAGGCCGCCCACATGCTCGGCATTCACCCCAGCACCGTGCGCCTATGGGCAGACAAGGGCATCCTGCCCGTTCAGCGGACGCACGGCGGGCACCGCCGCTTTCGCCGGCAAGATATTGAGCTCTGGCAACAAAACCGCCACAAGCACGATTTTTACGACTCCCAAGCCATGCTGCCGCGCCTGTTGCAGGCCATCCGGGTGCAGATCGCCGAAGGCGATTTGAACGCTCAATCCTGGTATCGCAAACTGGACACTACCGCCCGCGAACATTATCGCGCCAGCGGCAAGCATCTGCTCAAAGGATTGATCTTTTACCTGACCAGCGAAGACGAGGCGGAAGGCGCCAGCGAAGCCCATGCCCTGGGGTATGAATATGCCTCTCGCGCCCGGCGATATCAATTGAGTTGCAGCGAAGCGATCCAGGCTTTCTTGTTCTTTCGCAATGCGCTCTTCGGCGGCGTATATGCCCTGCTGGAACAAGTGCATCTCCCTTTTCGGCGCAATCACCTGCAATTGATTGAGAAAATCACCACCTTTACCGATCTGATCCTGATCAACCTCACGGAAACTTACCTTCTCCTGGAGACCAGCGAATGACCGCGCAACGACAATACCCCCCGCTGTACGAAAAAGGAATCCCCGTCTTGCTGGCCCTGATCGTGGTTTTGGCCTTGGCCTTGCTGGCCCTCACTGTGCTGGTTGTGCTCGGCGTTTTCCCAGCCTGAATAACCCCCGGAGTTTGCCATGTTTGCCTATGTGCCTCTGCTTTCTTTCTTCGTCAGCCTGACGCTAACGGGGTTCGTCTTGCACCGTTGGACGCAACGCCGCCGCCCCCACCTGCTCCTTTGGGGAGTGGGCGCCTTGTTTTACGGCATCGGCGGGTTTGCCGAATTTTATTACGGCCTCTTCGGTTGGCAGCCGCTGGTCTTTCGTCTGTGGTATCTCTTCGGCGCCATCCTCGTCGCTGCCTGGCTCGGGCAGGGGACGGCCTATCTCCTGCTGCCGCGCCAATGGGCGCATGGTCTGATGACCGTCCTGTTGCTCGGCTCGCTATACGCCGCCTGGCGTGTCTTCACCGCGCCGCTTGCCCCCGATCAAATGCTCAACGGCGAATTAAGCGGCCATGCCCTGCCCGCCAGTGTGCGCCTGCTGACGCCCTTCTTCAACCTTTATGGCACCGCCCTCCTGGTAGGCGGCGCCGCCTACTCCGCCTGGATATTCTGGCGCAAGCGGGTTTTGTTGCACCGCGCCATCGGCAACGTGCTGATCGCCTTCGGCGCGCTGCTGCCAGCCTTTGGCGGCGCTTTCAGCCGCGCTGGCATCCCCTATGCCCTCTACCTGGGGGAATTTTTCGGCATCCTGCTGATTTTCATCGGCTTTTGGCGCGCCACTCACCCCGGCGATGCCGCCGCCAACAAAGATTAATTGGCCCGCTATAAAGAAAAAGCCCCGCTGGATGCGGGGCTTTTTCTTTCCCGTTATAATTGCAGCATGAGCACTCTTCTCAACACTCCCTCCATTCTGGCAACGCGCCGCAACCACGCCCTCGAACACGCCGTGGTGCATCTGCTGAGCCGTCAACGCCCAGGCAAACCGCTCGTCGGACACGCCAACCCGCGAGGGTTTCTACTCTTCGGTGAAGTAGAAACCACCGACCTGCAGGCCGCAGCCGATGAGGCCCTGGCCCGCTTGCGCAGTGGGCAAAGCCACCTTGCCGTTCACCCCGGTTGCGGCACGAATCTGGTGCTGAATGCCCTGGCTCTCGGACTGGGCGCCTGGGCAGGCATGAGACACACCCGCACTGATCGGGAGCGGTTGGACCGCATCCCCCTGGCCGGCCTGCTGGCCGCCGGGATGCTGTCCCTCTCCCAGCCGCTCGGCCCCTGGGTGCAAAAGAAATTCACCACCGAAGCCGACCCCGGACCGCTGCAAATCGTCTCCATTCGCCTCCTGTGGTCGGGCAGGTTCCGCTTGCATTTCGTAGAAACGCGCGCCCTATGACGACAGCCCAAGTCACCGTGCTGATCGGAAACGATGAGGTCGCCATCCAGCAACGAATCGCGGCCCTGCGCGCCAATTTCGCCGACGCCTCGCACATGAACCTGACCCACATCCGGGAAGCCCTGCCAGCCGAAGACCTGCACAATGCGCTCAACGCCCTGCCGTTCATGGGCGGAGAACGCCTGGTGTTGTTCGAACACCCCTCCCGGCTGTTCCCTTCGCCAGCCAGCCGCAAAAAGCTGCTTGCCCTGCTCTCTTCTCTGCCCCCGACCACCCGCGTCGCGCTGTATGAAGTCTGGACGGAGCGCAAACCGGAAAATCATTGGCTGGTTAAATGGGCGCAAAGGACGCCAACCGCCACCGCCCAACTGCTGACCCTGCCCCGCGACATGACAGAATGGATCGTGCGCGAAACCCGGCGCCAAGGCGGAGACATCCGCCCGCGGGCGGCGCGCCGCCTGGCCGAACTGACAGGCGACCAGCCGCGCCATGCCGCCCAGGAAATCAGCAAACTGATCACCTATGTGGACGCCGCCCGTCCCATCACCCTGCAAGATGTGGAAACCCTGAGCGTTGCCGTTTCCGAAGCCAGCATCTTCGCCCTGGTGGACGCGTTGGGAGAAGGGCAGGCCCGCCAGGCACAACACGTGTACCACCAGCTGCTGCGCAACCAGGATGCCTTTCAAATCTTCGGCATGATCGTTCGCCAGTTTCGCCTGCTCCTCCAGGCCCGGGAACTGCTCGAACAGGGCGGTCACACCCTGGACATTCAGCGCCGCCTGCAACTACATCCTTTCGTCGCCGAGAAGATCGCCACCCAGGCGCGCAACTTCCGCCTGAACACATTGGAAAACATCTACCGCCATTTGCAAGAAATGGACATCGCCGCCAAAACTGGCAAAATGCCCCTGGAACTGGCAATCGACTTGTTCATCGCCCGCTTTGCATAAGCGCACAGCAAAACCGGTCGCAAAAGGCTTGACCAGAGCGCGCTTATGCAGTAGAATACCCCCCGCGCAAGCCCCCTTAGCTCAGTGGATAGAGCGTTTGGTTGCGGACCAAAAGGCCGGGTGTTCGAGTCACCCAGGGGGCGCACCAAAAAGCGGCTCAGCCGCTTTTTTTTATCGGTCAATGGAGGGTACAATAAGCGCCATGAAAAAACAAATCCTGCTCACCAACGATGACGGCATCCGCTCGCCCGGGCTGTGGGCTGCCGCCGCCCAGCTGGAAACCCTGGGATTCGTAACCGTAGCCGCCCCACGCGAACAGGCCACCGGCATGGGGCGCAGCCTGCCCGGCAGTTCAGATGGCCGCATTGAGGTATTGAACGTCACCGTCAATGGCCGCACATGGAAAGCGCACGCCGTCGGCGGCTCGCCGGCCCAGGC
>WGAD01000141.1 GCA_015489255.1 Anaerolineales bacterium
ATGTGTATAAGAGACAGCTCCACGGTGACCCGGTAATAGCGATCCTTTTTCAAGCGGTCGGCGCGCACCAGCTTCCAGCGTTGGATGTCACCCAAAGCAGTGAGGGCCGCTTCGCGGGTAGCGAAAAAACGGCTCTTGCGGGTGATGGAATCGCGCACTTCGTAGCTCTCGGCCAGCGGGTGATAACGGAGCGTGCGGCGCAGATGCTTGCTGGCCAGGGGTTTTTGCCAGAACCATGCATCTTCGGGTTCGATGGTGGCCTCGGTGACGAAACTCAAGGGCACGCCGTTCTCCAACGCTTCGATCATGGTGTCGCTGAGCTGGTACTGCTCGATGATATCGAGCATGATCCAACCGTCATCTTCGGAAATGGCCACCGTTTTGTATTCAATGCCCGCGGCCATTGCCACCGTAGCGGCCAGCAGCAACCACAGGATCAGGCCATGGCGTTTGACAGGTTGCTGAAAAACAACGTTTTTAGACAGCCTGTGTGCGACACGATGCGGTGCCGCCATTTTCAACGATTGTAAGCCGTCTAAATGTAAGGAAGCGGCACACCGCGTTTTCCGCTTCTGCGGTTGAAAAAGCCCAGACAAGAACTTTTTCAACATTCCGTTAAAGCTTTTCCAGCACTGCGTAATAGAAACCATCGGTCTCCCGGTCCTCGGGCAATAGTTGCACCCCGTGCCCGGTGACCCGGCCCCGGCGCAAGGCGGGCGTGCAAGCACGGGCCTCTGCGTGTCCCTGCAGAAATCGCGCCACCTGGGCTTCGTTCTCTTCGGGCAGCAGCGAACAGGTGGCATAGAGCAGCTTACCCCCCGGCCGCAGGGACTGCCAGAGTCTTTCCAGAATCACCTGCTGCCGGGTCACCAGCGGCGCCAGGTCCCCAGGGCGGCGCAGCAGCTTGATGTCGGGGTGACGGCGGATCACTCCGGTGGCCGTGCAGGGCACATCGGCGAGGATGCGGTCGTAGGTGCGCCGGCTCCAGGCGCCTTCCGCGGCGGCGTCGCCGGCCACCAGTTGCGCTTCGAAACCCAGGCGATCGAGGTTTTCCGCCACCTTTTCCAGGCGTTGGGCGTCCACGTCCAGCGCCGTGAGCTGGATCCCCGGCACCGTCTCCAGGAGATGGCCGCTCTTGCCGCCAGGGGCGGCGCAGGCATCGAGCACCGCCATCCCCGGTTCGAGGTTGAGTAGCCCGGCGGCGAGCTGGGCGCCGGCATCCTGCACCGAAATCAGCCCTTCTGCAAAACCCGGCAGCTCGTTCACCGGCCGAGGGCGGTCGAGCATCAACGCCGAAGGTACTCCCGCCACCGGCCGGGCGGTGATGCCAGCGGCGGCCAACCGCGCCGCCTGTTCGGCCAGGGTGGTGCGGGCCAGATTCACCCGCAGGGTCATGGGCGGCCGCTCCAGCAGTCCCGCGAGGACTGCTTCGGCCCGATCCGGCCATGCGTTCTCGATCGCTTCCAGCAACCATGCCGGCTGGCTCCAGCAGGCTTCCGCCACCCGGGCGACCTGCGCCGCCAGTTCGGCGCCGCGACGCTGGGCATTGCGCAACACGGCGTTGACCAGTCCGGTGGCCCAGCCCTTGCCGAGCCGGGCCGCCGCCCCGGCGGTGGCGGCCACCGCGGCATGGGGCGGAAAGCCGCCTTCGTTGAGTTGATAGAGCCCCACCAGTAGCAACGCCCGCAGGTCGCGGTCACGCGCCTTGAGCGGCCGCGTCAGCAGCTGGTCGAGCACGAAATCCAGGCGGTGATACCAGCGGCAGGCGCCGTAGGCCAGCTCGGCCAGCAAGGGACGATCGCGCTCTTTCACCCGCTCGCGACCGGCGGCCAGGGCGTCGTCGAGGGCCTTGCCGTCGAGCACCTTCAGCAGCGCGCGGGCGGCGGCGGCCCGAACCGCGGCACCCTCGCCTCTGCTCCCCACTTTCAGCCGAGCACCACGCCCTGGATGGCATGGGCGTTCATGAAATCCTGGGCCGTCACCGGCTTCTTGCCGGGCATCTGCAAACGGGTGATGCGCAGCAGCCCTTCGCCGGTGGCCACATCCACGCCTTCTCGGCCGGCGGCCATCAC
>WGAD01000142.1 GCA_015489255.1 Anaerolineales bacterium
CGCCAAAAGGCGCTTCCGCGGTTTGGGCGCGCATGGGAAGCGACGCGCCCCCATGCGCCCAGAGGGCGGGGTCGCCCCAGCGCACCACCCAGGTGAGCGCGAGGAAGGCACCGCCCAGTAGCAATGCCCATGGGATGCGGCGCGAGCGCCACGGCAGGCCGAACAGGAGGGCAATGGGGACAATGACCAGCAGCGGCCAGGTGGTGTTTTTTGTCCAGAAAGCGGCTGCCGCGGCGGCCATCAGCCCCAAAAAACGCAGCGGGGTGAGGCCGCGGCGCATGGTGCGCAGTGCAGCCCAGACGAGCAGTGTGCCGGTGAAGGCTGCCCCGGCGTCGTCGCTGACGGCAGTCATGATATCCAGGAAACCCGGCAGGCAGGCTAGGAAGACGGGAATCAGCCAGCGCAGGGGGTGCTTGGCAGGCAGAATTTCGCCCAAAGCCCCCCAGGCAGCCCCCACGGTGAGCACCAGAAGCAGCAGCGAGACCATCTGGGCCACGCGCAGTTGCGCGGCGGGGTCCCAGTGCCTTACCAGGCGCAGGGGGAGGGAAACGAGGATGTAGTAGAGCGGGTAAGGCGTCCATTGGGGCGCCGGGCCGATGAAAGGCGGCTTCGGACCGGTGAGATCCGGCCATTGGTCATGGGGATAGTTATGGTACCAGTCATAATCCAGTAGGGATTGGGCAATGCGCCGGCGCATGGCAAGATCGATTTCGCCATATTTGGGCCAGTGGCCGAGGTTGGCTAATTCCCAGGCAAACTCAAAATGCCCCGGCTCGTCGTAATGCCACCAGGGCGGCGTGGTGTACAGGTAAAACAGCCCTTGGACAAAAACGCCCAGTAAGAGTATAATCAGCCCGCGCTTGGCGGAGAAAAAACTTTCCATGAGGCAGCCCCTTTATCTGGAAGTAGACGCATTATACCAGGGAGGCAAAGGATGAGCGAACAGCACCCCACCCCCCCGGTGGACTGGTACGAAGACGAAATTGACCTGCGCGAACTGGCGCTTACCCTGTGGCGCGGGAAGTGGGTCATTGTGTTGACCACGCTGCTGGCCGCCGTGGTGGCCTTGGCGGTGAGCCTAGCCATGCCCAAACAGTATCAGGCCCAGGCCGATATCGCGCTGGCTCAACCCAAACTGCAACTCAATGCTACGGAAGGACTGGCCTTGCAGGTGGCCGTGCCGGATTTGAAGACCGTGGCAGCGATGGCCCAGGCCCCGGCGGTGTTCCAGCGCCTGGCAACCGATGCGGCGGTGCAGGCCGCCTGGCCCGATGGAGAAGCGCCGCTGACCTGGCAGGGTTTGGCAGGCAAAGCCGAGGTTAAAGAACAGGGAAAAGACGGCTTGCAATTGTTGGTCAAAGATACCGACCCTGAGCGTGCTGCCCTGATTGCCAACCGGTGGGCGGCATTGGTTGTGGAGCGGATCAATGAGCGTTACGGCTGGGCAGCCCTGCAGGCGCAACTTGCTCCTCAGGTGGAAAATGCCCAACAGGCCTATAAACAGGCCCAGGCCGCCTATGAGCAGGAAGTGAGCCGCAACCGGGGCACAGCCTTGCAGGCCCAACTGGAGCGTGTGAAGGGCGATCTGAACTGTGTGCTTGCGTTGCAGAGCCAGTTGGGGCGCCTGCAAGAGGATATTACCACCTTTGATGGCCACCTCTCCCATTTGAATGAAGAGAGTGTCCTCTCGCCAGGCGATGTACTTGCGCTGATTGCTTTGCAACAACGAGTTTTAGCCCCTAAGGTGTGTGTATCTGATACGGCCAGCCTTCAGGTGCAGTCGCCGGCGGAAGCCCTGACCTCGCTCACTGTGGTTCAGGCCCGTGCCTTGCTTCAGCAACTGAATGCGGCTTTGCAGGGACGTTTGAAGGCTTTACCTGAGCAGCAGGCAAGCCTGGAAACCCGGATTTTGCAACTGAAGCAAGCCCTGGAGGAAGAAGGAACCCGCCTCAAGGAGGCCGCCCAACAGCGAAATATGACGTGGCAAACCTATACCTCACTGGCGCAATTACGTGCTCAGACCCAACTTCTAGCCTCGCCGGAGAACCAGGTGGCCCTGCTGGCGGCAGAGGCGGTGGCGCCGGAGAAGCCCGCCTCACCGCGGACGTTGGTGAATGTCGCG
>WGAD01000143.1 GCA_015489255.1 Anaerolineales bacterium
AGGTAATCTTTGTGATCGCGGCGGGTGACGACCGCCTGCCAGGCGCTGACCTGCGGGAAGCGGGACATGAAATCGCGCAGTTGGCGGGGGTGCAGGAACATGCCGCGCACTTTGACGGCGTCGCCGACGCGTCCCTGCCAGCCCATCAAGCGGGGGGTGCTGCGCCCGCAGGCGCATGGGCGCGGATCGATGGATGAGAGGTCGCCGGTGCCAAAGCGGATGAGCGCATATTCTTTCAGGGGCAGGGTAACGACGATTTCGCCCGTTTCGCCATCCGGCAGCGGTTGGCCGCTGTTGATATCACAAATCTGGATGATGGCATCTTGCGGGATGTGCCAGCCGTTTTCGGCTTCGCATTCGTAGCCCAGGTTGCCGCATTCCGCCGTGCCATACCCCTGACGGGCCGTCTGCAGGCCGCGATCGTAAAACCACTGGCGCAAGGAGGGGGGGAGGGGTTCGGCGGTGAAAAAGGCTTTTTCCAGCGCGAGCGACAACCCCAGTTCGGCGGCTTTTTCCATCAAGGCTTTGAGATAGGAGGGCAGGCCGACGTAACCGGTCACTTGCAGGTCGTGCATGAGGCGGACTTGTTGTTCCTGGTTGCCGATGCCGCCGGCGATGACGGTGCAGCCGATGGCGCGCAAACCTTCCTCGAACATGGCGCCGGCAGGGGTGAGGTGGTAGCCAAAGGCATTGATGACGATGTCGTTGGGCGTAAAGGAGGCGGCGCGCAAGGCACTTTGCCAGCGCCAGTAGTCGGGAACATCAGGTTCCGGGTCGTAGATGGGGCCTGGAGACTGGAAGATGCGCCGCAGGGTTGAGGGGTTCACGGCCAGCAGGCCGCCAAAGGGAGGCTCTGCGGCCTGAATGCCGATCAGGTCGTCTTTGCGCAGGACGGGCAGGGCGTTCAGATCGTCCAGGTTGTGGATATCCGCGGGGGTCAGCCCGGCCTCCTGCAAGCGGCGTGCAAAGGCCGGGGCATGTTCAGCCAGGTGAGAGACAAGCTCAGAGATTTTCATGGCAGTTTCAGGAGAGCCAGCGTTTGCGGCGTTTATAGTGCTTGACATCGCGGTAGGATTTGCGGGTGCCGACTTCGGTTAACCCCAGGTAGAATTCACGCACATCGGCGTTTTCTTTCAGGTCTTTGGGGTAGCCCTCGAGCACGATGCGACCGCTTTCCATGATGTAGGCATAATCGGCGACGCTCAGGGTCAGGTTGGCGTTTTGTTCCACCAACAAGATGGTTGTGCCCTGTTCCTGGTTGATGCGTTTGATGATTTCAAAGATTTCCAGCACCAGCAGGGGGGCCAGGCCGAGCGAGGGTTCATCCAACATCATCAGGCGCGGGCGGGCCATGAGCGCGCGGCCAATAGCGAGCATTTGTTGTTCCCCGCCGGAGAGGTAGCCGGCCGTTTGGGTGCGGCGTTCTTTCAGGCGCGGGAAGTAGGTGTACACCATGTCCAGGTCGCCGCGCAGGTCGGCATTGCGCCGGGTATATCCGCCGGCGATCAAGTTTTCTTCGACGGTCAGGTGTTCGAAGACGCGACGCCCTTCCATCACCTGGAAGATGCCCAACCGGACGATATCGGCAGCATCCATGTGGTGGATTTCACGCCCGTCGAAGACGATGTTGCCGTCGGTCACTTCCCCGTCTTCGGGTTTGAGCAAGCCGGAGATGGCTTTCAGGGTGGTCGATTTTCCGGCGCCGTTGGAGCCGAGCAGCCCGACGATCTTGCCCTCTGGCACTTCCAGCGACATGCCTTTCAGGACGAGGATCACGTCGTTGTAAATGACTTCCACGTTGTTCAGAGTGAGCATGGCACGCACCTGCTTTCAGATGTGAGCGAGGCCCACGGAGGCGGGGCAACCGCCTCCGTGGGTGTGGGTGGAGAAGGCTGGTTTAGGGTTCGGCAGAGATGAAGTCGCTGATGGCGACCCATTTGCCGTCTTGCACCTGGTAGAGTTTGAGCGCCGTGTTGCCCCGATGGCTTTCGGGGGAGAAAGTGATGGGGGAGGTCACGCCGCCGGTGTCGAAGTTTTCGATGGTCTCCAGGGCGGCGCGGATGTTCTCACCGTTGACTTCCTTGCCCTCCTGGATCACGCGGCGGATGCCTTCGGTCATGACGGCCATCGTCCACCAGCCCTGGGTGTAGTGCAGGGAGGCTTCTTCCAGTGTCTTGCCTTGCGAGGCCAGGAAAGCGGCTGCATCTTCGTGGCCGGGCACCGGGGATGTGGGCGGCGCGAAGGGGATGGCGCCCACCACACCTTCGGCGGCCTCGCCGGCCAGGTTGATCAGGATTTCGTCCGCGCACCAGTTGAGCATGATGAACTGGGCGTCGAAGCCCTGGTTGCGGGCGTCCTTCAGCAAGACGGCAGCCGGGCTGGATACGGTATGGACGATGACGTAATCGGCGCCGAAGGTTTCCATTTGGGCCAGTTCGGCGGTGTAATCGGTGACGCCTTTGGGCATGGGCAGGCTCATGAACGCCATCCCGTTGGCCTCGGCGAAGGCCTGGGCGTCCGCCACCGGCGATTGGCCGAAGGGGCTGTCGTGGTGGATGAGGGCGATGTTGGGCATCCCCTCGTTGCCTTTGGCGGCCCAGTCATCCATTGCCCAGCGAATGGCGATGATGGCCTGGTCGGAATAGGTGGTGCCGATGAGGAAGTTGTAGGGCGCCTCTTCGAGGTTGGTGAGGGCCGCGGAATAGGAAGCAGACATGAAGGGGATCTTGTCTTCGGCGATGCGGGTGCGCAGGGCTTCTGTATCGCCGGTGCCCCAACCCATGAAGGCGACCGCGCCTTCGGAGACGTATTGGGTGTAGAGTTGTTCGGCCTGATCGACCTTGTAGGCGTAATCGGCAGAGATCAATTCGATGGGGTGGCCTTCCACGCCGCCATTGGCGTTTAGCCATTCCACATAACCTTTGATGCCTTCGCCATAGGGCGTGCCGACGTCGCCGGTCGGGCCAGTCAGGTCGAAGATGGCGCCGACCTTGATCGGAGCATTGGCGTCGGTCTCGCCGCCGCCACCGCCGCCGCAGGCGGCCAGCAACATGCTAGCGATGAGCAGGGTAAAGACGAGCGTTTTGAACGTGCGGGACATCTTTTCCTCCTTTGGTGAGTTGATCAGAGATCGTGCGGGTGAGAATGAAACTGTTTTCCTTTGCAGACGATGCACCTCCTCCTCGTTAGTAACTGAACGGCCACAGGCTGAAGTAATCTTTTATGTTCTTCCAAATCTTGTTCAAGCCTTCAGGCTCGATGATCAGGAAGAGGATGATGACCAGACCAAACATCCCTTGCTGGATGAAGGGGATGATGCCGTCGATCGCTGGGAAGAACCCTTTGGCGGCGCGCCCCATATTGGTCAGAAAGGCGGGCAGGAGGACGATGAAAGTGGCGCCGAAGAATGAGCCGCGCACAGAGCCCAGGCCGCCGATGATGATCATCGCCAGGTAATTGACTGAGACGTCAATCGTGAAGCGTTCCCAGGTGACGATGCTGCGGTAATGGGCCAGCAATGCCCCTGCCAACCCGACCAGGAACGAAGAGATGGCAAAGGAGAGCAGTTTGTACTTGAACAGATCGATGCCCATCACCGAGGCGGCGATATCTTGATCGCGGATGGCGATGAAAGCGCGTCCGTAATGCGTGCGGAAGAGGTTGACGGTCGCCAGAGCGACGATGCCTACCAGGCTCCAGACCAGCCAGTAGAAGTTGAAGTCGTTGTTCAGCCGGATGCCGAAGAGCATCGGGTTGGGGACGACGAGGGCGTCCACGCCGCCGGTGACCGCATCCCAGTGGGTGACCACCCAGAGGATGATCTCCTGCGCGGCCAGGGTGGCGATTGCCAGGTAAAGCCCCTTGAGCCGCAACGAGGGAATGCCAAAGATGGCGCCGACCAGAGCGGTGACGAAACAGGCGATCAACGTGGAAGCCCACCAGGGCATTCCCATGTTGATGGTCAGCAGGGCGGCGGTGTATGCCCCAACGGCCATAAAGCCGCCTTGTCCCAGGCTGATTTGCCCGGTGAAACCGACCAGGATGTTCAGCCCGATGGCGCCGATGATGGCAATGGCTACCTGGTTTGCCAGGGTCAGATAATAGCGGTTGGCAAAGAAGGGGAAGGCGATCAGGGCGAGGATGACCAGGAGCAGGCGCGCTTTCTGGATGGGGGTGCGCCGCAGGGCCATGTCGTCCCGATAGGTTTCGAAAAAGATGCCTGAATTCATGCCGGTTTCTCCTACACGCGCTCGATGATTTCTTGCCCGAAGAGTCCATAAGGACGGACCATCAGGATGAAGATCAGGATGAGGAAGGGCAACACCTGATTCAATCCCTGGCCGATGTACCCGCCGGTGTATTGTTCCAGCAGGCCGATGATGATGCCGCCGATGATGGCGCCGGGGATGGAATCTAACCCGCCGAGGATGACGACCGGGAAGACGCGCAACCCGAAGTTGGCGACATCACCGCTGACGCCGACGATGTTCGCCAGAAGCGCGCCGCCGATGGCGGCAGTCGCCGCGGCGATGGACCAGGCCCAGGCGAAGATCTTCTTGACGCTGATGCCCATGCTGAGGGCCGCCTGCTGGTCATCGGCCACCGCGCGCATGGCGATGCCCTCTTTGGAGCGGGTGAAGAAATAGTTGAACAATAGCAGCATGGCCAGGGCGATACTGAAGGCCCACAGCCGGTCTTTCCCGACCGTGGCGCCGAGCAGCTGTACCGGCTCGCTAGGGATGAAGGCCGGAAACGCTTTGGGCAGGTTGCCCCAGATGGTGAAGGTAATGGCGCGCAACAGGCTGCTCAGGCCGATGGTGACCATGATCACGGAGATGATCGGCTCGCCGATCATGGGGCGCAAGACCAGCCTTTCTACCAGGATGCCCAGCCCGATGGCGACGATGATGGTGAGGGCCATGCCGATCGTCCAGTGCATTCCAAATTGGGCGACCATTGCGTAAACGACGTAGGCGCCGATGAGCAGGAATTCACCCTGGGCAAAGTTGATCACGTCGCTGGATTTGTAGATCAGCACGAAGCCCAGCGCGGCCAGCGCCAGAATGGCGCCGTTGGTCAGGCCGGTGATGGTGAGTTGAATGAACAGATCCATATCAGGCTCCTGTTTCTTCCAGGTTTTCGATCTTCAGGCGGCTTTGAATGCGGGCGGTGCTGCCATCTTGATAAGTGATGGTCTGATCCACATCCACGTAAGGGTTGCTGCTGTACAGCGCCGAGATGATCTCCTGGTAACGCTGGGCGATCAATTTGCGGCGCACCTTGCGCGTGCGGGTCAGTTCGGCGTCGTCGGCGTCCAGCTCTTTGTGCAGCAGCAAGAAGCGCTGAATGCGGGCAGCCTCTGGCAGTTCGCGGTTGGCGGCTTCCACGTGCTGGCGCACCAGCGCATAGACTTCCGGTTTTTGGGCCAGGTCTGTGTAGGTGGTGTAGGCGATCTGGTTGTTTTCGGCCCATTTACCCACGTTGGCGAAGTCGATATTCAGCATGGCGGTGACGAAGGGCCAATCGCCGCCGAAGACAACGGCCTCTTTGATGTAGGGGCTGAACTTGAGCTTGTTTTCTATGAATTGCGGGCTGAATTTGGTGCCATCGTGCAGGGTCATCACGTCTTTGACGCGGTCGATGACGATCAGGTGGCCGTCTTCGTCAAAGTAGCCAGCATCGCCGGAGTAAAGCCAGCCGTCGCGCAGGGCGCTGGCGGTCGCCTCGGGGTTGCGGTAATAGCCTTCCATCAGCGCCGGCGAGCGCATCAGGATTTCGCCGCTTTCATCGATTTTGACTTCCGTCTCAGGGATAGGAACGCCGACCGTCTGGAATTTGATGTCGCCATCGCGGTGCACAACGGCAATGCCGTTGATCTCGGTCTGCCCGTAGATTTGCTTCAGGTTGACGCCCAGGGCGTGGAAAAAGCGGAATACGTCTGGCC
>WGAD01000144.1 GCA_015489255.1 Anaerolineales bacterium
CGTTTGAGCAGATCGTCGGGGGTTTCGCGGTATTCAATCGGGGACATGGACATCTCCTTTGGGATTATCGGTATGACTGGGCAGAATATACCATAAAATCGTGTTAAAATTGTCCGGCGAATTCATCGCCCAGGAGGCTGCAATGGCAAAGAAGACGATCATCGGCTCGGTCAAGGGCACCCGTGATTTTTACCCGGAGCGCATGGCTGTGCGTTCCTGGCTATACCGCACATTGAAAGAGGTAGCAGAGGCCTTTGGTTACCAGGAATATGAAGGACCCATTCTTGAAACCCTGGATTTGTACGCGGCCAAATCGGGCGAGGAACTGGTCAAGGAACAGGCCTACGTTTTCGAAGACCGCGGCGGCGATCTGATCACGCTGCGCCCGGAGCTGACGCCTACTCTGGCGCGGATGATCGCTCAGCGGCAAAAGCAGCTGCATTTCCCGGTGCGCTGGTGGTCTTTCGGCCCGTTTTGGCGCTATGAGCGCCCTCAAAAAGGGCGCCTGCGCGAGTTCTTCCAGTGGAACGTGGACATGCTGGGGGTGGATACGCCGGAGGCCGATGCCGAGATGATGGCGATCATCGCCCACTTTTTCCGCAAGGTTGGACTGACGCCGGAGATGGTGCAGATCCGAGTGAACAACCGCCGCCTGATGGACGACCACTTCCAGCGCCTGGGCATTCCCGCAGAGGCGCGGATGGCCGTTTCCAACTGGGTGGATCGCCGCCAGAAGATGTCTCCTGCCGACTGGGAAGCCTATGGTCGGGACATCGGCCTGGATGCAGGGCAAATTCACGAACTGGTCGCTCTCCTTGATGACCCGAACCTGTGGCAGGAATCGGAAGAACTGGTGCGCTTTTTCCGCGCAGTGGAGGCCTTGGGCGCAAGCGAATACGTTACTTACGATGCCGGCATCGTCCGCGGACTTCTCTATTACACGGGGACGGTTTTCGAGGCCCAGGAGATGGCCGGCGAGATCCGCCGGGCGGTGCTGGGCGGAGGCCGTTACGATAACCTGCTGGCCGATGTAGGAGGCGAACCGCTTTCTGGCATCGGTTTTGCCATGGGCGACGTGGTCATCACCCTGGTGTTGGAAAAGTATGGCCTGCTGCCCGACCGTCTGCAAGCGCATCCGGCGCAAGTGATGGTGGCCGTCTTTGCCGAGGATATGTTGCCACACTCGCTGCAATTGTCCTCCGAATTGCGCGCCGCCGGGCTGAACGTGCTGATGTACCCCAAAGCGGCCAAACTGGGCAAGCAGTTCAAATACGCCAACCGGTTGGGAATCCCCGTGGTGGCGCTGATCGGCGAGGACGAGGCCGCCAGCCACTCCGTGGCCGTTAAAAACATGACCAGCGGTGAACAAGTCGTCGTGCCGCGAGCGCAGGCCGCCGAAAAAATTTGTCAATTCCTTGCCTGAGGGCCTGCCTTGTGATACAATACCGCCCGCTTGTGGTGGCTGTAGCTCAATGGCAGAGCACTTGACTGTGGATCAAGGGGTTGAGGGTTCGAGCCCCTTCAGCCACCCCACAAAAAACGCCCGTGAGAACGGGCGCTTTTTTATTGGGGAGATGTGGGCCGGCAGGCCGCTGCGGCGGTATCCAGCGCCCAGGGCGGGAGTTTGCGTGAATGGAGGGGCGCTCTGACGCCATCGCCCATGATGGCGGCGGTTTCCTGGCTCGAGGTCAGGGTTGAGGGCGCTCCTTCGCGGAGAGAACGATTGGCGGCTCGTCTTGTTCCAGTTTGCTAAAATCCAGCGGCAGCATGTGCCCGGATTTGCGCGCTTTGGTTTCCAGGTAGAACCGATTGTGTTCGTTGGGCGGGATAACGTGCGGAATGCGACCGGTGACGCGGACGCCTAGCTGACGCAACGCCTCGATTTTGCGCGGGTTGTTGGTCATCAGGCGGATGGAACGAATGCGGAGCGAGGCCAGCATGTGGGCGGCGGCGCTGTATTCCCGCTCATCGTCCTGAAAGCCCAGGGCCAGGTTGGCCTCTACGGTATCGTAACCGCGGTCTTGCAGCCCGTAAGCGCGGATTTTGTTGGTCAGGCCGATGCCGCGGCCTTCCTGGCGCATGTAGAGCACCACGCCCAGGCCCATTTCGTCGATCGCGCGCAGGGCGGTTTCCAGCTGATCGCGACAGTCGCAGCGCAGTGAGCCGAGGGCGTCGCCCGTCAGGCATTCTGAATGGATGCGCACAGGGACGTCTTCGGCGTCCACGACGTTGCCGGAGACGATGGCAACGTGTTCGCGGTGATCGACGTGGTTGTAAAAGGCGACGATTTGAAAATGCCCAAAACGGCTGGGCAGGTCGGCGATGGCGGCGATGCGCATGCAAATGTGTTCTTTGCCGAAGCCAGCGCAATTGTGCTCTCTGCTTTCATCAAGCAGTTGCTGGATGGTCAGAGGGGATAATCCCATGGTGTCCTCCTCGTCAGGGATGGGATACAAGGTAGTGAAGCAGCAGGCCGTCTTCGGGCATTCGCTGGAGGCTGTGCAGATGCAGGCGTAGGGCCTGGTTGGGGG
>WGAD01000145.1 GCA_015489255.1 Anaerolineales bacterium
GATCGTACAGGCCGTGATGTTCGGTCAGCACCCCCACCGAAGCCCGCACACGTTGGGGGTGCTGCACTACATCCCAGCCAGCAATTTGTGCGCTGCCGCTGGTTGGTCGCAAAACGGAGGTCAACATGCGCACCGTGGTCGTCTTGCCGGCTCCATTGGGGCCCAGCAAGGCCAACACTTCCCCCGGCTCGACGCGCATGGTGAGGTTCTGCACGGCTTGCAAATCGGAGAAACGCTTGGATAAGCCTTCCGCTAGAATCATGGTATGAGCATACCCCAGGAGCCTTTAAAGCAACAATGAGAAAACCGGCCTATTTGCGGCGATGCCGCCAAAACAAGGCCGCTGCAGAACCCACCGCCACAATAGCCATCAGGGTCTGGTTGGCGTTAATACCCGCAATTTCCGAGGCGTCCAGGCGAAGAAAATCGAGCAAGAAGCGGCCCACCGGATAGACGATGAGATACACCAGCAAGAGATCGCCGCGTTTGAGGCGGTCTGCAAAACGCCGCCCGAGCCAAAGCAGCAAGGCCATGTTCATCAGGTTCCACAGCGATTCGTACAAAAAGAGGGGGTGGTAATAGGCGATATCTTCATATCCCGGCAGGCGGTAAGGGGCTTCAACGTACAACTTCCAGGGCAAGCTGGTGGGGGCGCCGTAGAGCTCCTGGTTGAAATAATTTCCCCAGCGGCCCACGGCCTGTCCCAGGGCCAGGGCCGGGGCGATGATGTCCGTCCATTCGAGGAAATCCAGGTTGTGGCGGCGAGCATACCAGTAGAGGGCCACCAGGCCGCCCATCACCGCGCCCGGGATGCCCAAGCCGCCCATGCGCAAATTGATCATCGCCAGCGGGTGGGTGAGGTAATAGCGGGTGGTGATGCCAGCGGCCACCGAGGAGGGCGGCGGGGTAAAGACATGCCACAGGCGGGCGCCGATGATGCCCGCCACGATCAACCAGACCATCAAATCCCAGACGATGTCCGGATCGTGCCCGCGCCGCGCGGCGATCTTGCTAGCCAGCCAGCCGCCCAGCAAGGCCCCGCTCATCAGGATGAGGCCATAAAAATAAACGTAATAGGAACCGATATAAAAACCATTAACGGGAGGGGGTAACATTTTTACTCCTTGTTATTATTTGGGCACCTGTGCGCGCACGCGTGCCCAGGCTTGCTGCCGAATGTACCAAAAACGCTGTAAAGCCGTGAAGTTGGCCAACACGGCCAACGACCAAACCGCGATCTCCGGGCGTTGCAGCAAGAGGGAAGGCATGACCACCAGGTAACGCTCTACCCGCGTCATTAACCCGGCTTTGACGTCGAAGCCCTGCACTTCGCCGCGCGCGCGCAGGTAAGAAACAAGCACCGTGCCGGCGGCTGCGGCGTAGGTCATCATGACCATCAACGCATCGCCCTGGGTCAGGTAATAATATAACACGCCCGCCCAAGTGATCAGCTCGGAATAACGATCGGTCACCGCATCTACGACGGCCCCCCAATCGCTGGCTTCGCCGCTCAAACGCGCCATCGTGCCATCCAGCGCGTCGAACGGCACGGTGATGCCAATGAGCAACCCGCCGGCAACAAACCGCCCCTGAGCAACAAACCAGGCGCCCAGCGAGGTGCCAAGAAACCCCAGCACCGTAACCATGTTGGGGCGCAGCCCCAGTTTCAGCAAAAAGCGGGCTGTTGGCTCCAAAAACCAGCGGAACCAGATACGCATACGGTCGGTGAACGTCAATCTATGGGAATCCGTCATTGTTGTCACTTCAATCCTCGTCGTCTTCGTGAATGTCGATTAAAATCTCGCGCTCCCGTCCGCCGCCCCGCGAAGGGCCAACCACTCCGCGGTCTTCCAGTTCATCCAGCAGGCGGGCAGCGCGCGGGTAACCGATGTGCAGTTTACGTTGCAGCAAAGAAGCGCTGGCGCGTCCCGTTTCGCGGATGACGTCGATCGCCTCTTCAATCAGGGCCTGATCGCTGTCCTCGGGCGGGGCGTTGAGCACTTCTTCCCAGGGGGGCGCATCTCCCTGCTCCAAATGCGCTTTTTGCTGCCAGTAATCGATGAGGCGGTCGATCTCCCGATCGCTGACGAACACGCCCTGGGCGCGTTGGGGCGCGCTGGCATCCGGCGCCAGGAAGAGCATATCGCCGCGGCCTAACAGGTGTTCGGCGCCGGGTGCATCCAAAATCACCCGGCTATCAACCCCGGAAGCCACCGCAAAGGCAATCCGTGCCGGGAAGTTGGCTTTGATCAGGCCAGTCACCACGTCTGTGCTGGGGCGCTGGGTCGCCACCACCAGGTGGATGCCTGTCGCGCGGGCCATCTGGGCCAGGCGCACCAGGTTGTGCTCCGTTTGCTCTGGCGCCGCCATCATCAGATCGGCCAGTTCGTCGATCAGCACCACCAGCCGCGGCATGAGTTGTCCGTTTTTGCGACGCGCCATCTTACGGTTGTAGCTGGCAATATCGCGCGCCCGCGCCAGCTCCAGCATCTTGTAACGCCGGTCCATCTCCAACGTTACCCATTGCAACACCCCCAAGATGCGCTTGACGTCGGTTTCCACCTTCCCCAACAAATGAGGCAGCCCGTTGAAGCGCACCAGCTCCACCATTTTGGAGTCGATCATCACCATTTTCAGTTGTTCGGGGGTGTTGTTCATCGCCAGGCAAGCAGCAATGGAGGTGATGCAAACCGATTTTCCGGAGCCGGTTGCACCGGCAATGAGTAAATGCGGCATTTTTGCCAAGTCTGCAACGACCGGTCGGCCAGAGACATCGCGCCCGAGGGCAATCGCGAGCGGCGAGCGGGCGCCAACGAAAGCCTTGCTTTGCAAAAGCGTCCGCATTCGCACCACAGTTGCACGGGGGTTCGGCACTTCAATTCCGACATAGGATTGCCCGGGCACAGGCGCCTGAATGCGCAACCGCTCCGCAGAAAGGGCCAGCGCCAGGTCGCGCCGCAACGAGGCGATCTGCGCTACGCGTACCTTCAAACGCCGCGCATCTTCCCCGTCACCTTTTTCGATGAACCCCGGCTTAACGGCAAACTGGGTCACCGTGGGGCCAACGCGAAAACCGATGACCTGCGCCGGAATGCCGAACTCCGCCAGCGTTTTTTCGATCAGCCCTGCCGTCTGGTTGATGGTTCGCTCGTCGGGGCGGGCGGTTTTGTCCGTTTGCAAGAGGTCCAGGGGGGGCAGGGCGTCGGAGCGGACCCAATCTTCCGCCGGAACGGTTTCATCGGGCGGTGGTTCCACTTTGAAGGATTTGCGATATTCGGGGGGCAGGGAAACGCGCTTCGGGCGCGCTGCGGCGCGCCGTGCTGCGGGAGGCGGCGCCTCGGTGGCCTCGGGTTCGGTTTCCACCACCAACGATTCCCCCTCCTCCACCCAGTTTCCGGTCATCTTCAACAGTTGCCGTTCCGCCCAGGCCGGGAGGTTCAACGCCCCCAGCAAAGCCGCAACCCAAAGGACCGCCAACCCGATGGTCGCCCCCCAAAAGCCCGCTGCGCTTTCCAGGGCGTAGGCAATGCCCCAGCCAATGCGTCCGCCATCCAGGCCTGCTTCCGCCCGCAAAGCGGAAAGGCCGCCCGTCTCCGCCAGCAAGGCCAGTGAAACCAAGGCCAATACTTCCCACCAGAGCAAGCGCCCAACGGGCAGGGGGCGAGGTTCGCGCTGCAACAACCACCAACCGCCCCATAACAAAAAAGCCGGCACAAAGACACTGCCCCACCCAAGCCACAAGCGCAATCCGTTCACCAGGGGCGTCAACAAGGCGCCGTGCGTCCAACCGGGCAGCCCCAATGCCAGCAAGAGCGCCAAGGTCACCGCCAGGGTGCCCAAGAAATCACGTCCATAACGCCGCCAGCCCAGTTGGGCGGCAGCCAGTTTTTCGGCCCAAGGGGGCACAGCATCAGACATGGTTGCGCTCGTTTACCAAGAGGCTCAATCCCAGGCGTTGGCGTTCTGGTTCCAGTTGCAGCACACGCACCCACACCTTTTGCCCGGGCTGCAGGAGGTCGCGCACTTTTTGCCCCGCGGCCAAAGGGATCTGAGAAACGTGAATCAGTCCTTCGATCCCGTTTGGGAGGCGGGCAAAAGCGCCATAAGGCACCAATTGGGTGATTTCCGCCTCGGTTTCGGCGCCCGGGGGAAAGGTTTCGGCGGCGCTTTCCCAAGGGTTGGGGCGCAATCGCTTCAGGCTGAGCGCCACCCGGCAGCGTTCTGGCGAAAGATCGAGCACCAGCACTTGCAGGCGTTGATCCATCTGCACCACCTCGGAAGGATGCGAGACCCGCCCCCAGGAAAGTTCAGAGATGTGAATCAGCCCTTCCACGCCGCCCAGGTCAACGAAGACGCCAAAGTCGGTGATGTTGGTCACCTGGCCCGAAATGGTCTGTCCGGGTTCGAGCATGGAAAAGAGGATCTGCCGCCGGCCAGAACCGGCCATAGCCGCCCGTTCAGAAAAGACCACGCGGCTGTTTTCCGGCACGCATTCAATGACCTTCAGGCGCAGCCGCCGCCCGATCATGCGGCGCGCCTTCTCGTCGCGGCGGCCAGAATCGCCGTTTACGGCTGTCGAAACCAGATGAGAATAGGGCACAAAACCTTTCAGCCCTTCCCCATCCACCAGCAGGCCGCCACGGTTGTAGCCGGATACGGTCAGTTCAATGACCTCATCCAGCAGGAACAGGCGCCGGGCGCGCTCCCAGTCGAGGCCGTTGTCTGCGCGGCTTTCGGCCTTGACCGGCGCCGGCAAGTAGCTTTCTTCATCCGACAAAATGGATTCCCACCAACCTTCATCAATTTCTTCGAAAAAATCTTCGGGTACCTGTAAATCAGACCCCATGGTGTTCGCTCCGCTCCTTTCCAGATTTCTTTCTCCTGACTTCGGTTTCCATCTCAATAATGGCGCGTGCCACCTCGGCGATCGCCACCCGCTGCTTGCGATACAAATCGGCCTCCGAAAGGGCCAGGCGGGCTGCCACATCGCGCACTTTTTGTCCTTGCAGGAACTTCAGCTCCAGAATATTATACAAAATCCATTCCGTGGTAAAGCGACGTTCTCCTTCCGGGCGCACCGTCTCGAGCGCGCGCCGCAACAAGGCGCGCAAGGCATTCGCGCGGTTACCGGCATAGTCCACCGCCATCTGTTGCACCACTTCCAGTTCCAGCAAGGGGTTGCGCGTCAGCTTGGGACCGCCCCAATAATGTGAAAAGGCATCTTTCACCAGGGCTGTTACGCGGTCGTCATCTTGCAGCCAATCGGGCGACAATACATACCGCCCCGAAGCGCGCATCTTTTGCAGATATTCGGCCTGCGGCTGAATGTTTTCCAGGGTTTGGAAAATGCGTTGTTGCAGCAACCGGTCTTCCAGCGCCAGGGCGGCGCGCTCTGCCAGCAGCCAAAGCGCATGACGCTGGGCTTCGTCCAGTTGCCGCCGCTCGCCGCTATAACACCCGAGCAATCCAATCAGTAACGGCGGTTCGTCTTTCTGGTGATGCCCATACAGCGGCAACACCAAAAAGCCGCGCCACAGGAATTCGCGCCGGTCTGCCCCTCCGTCGGGCACCTGTTCCAGGGCGCCGGCCAGGTCGAAGATGGAGAACAAGCGCCGATCGCCAGAAACGACGATCAGGCCGGGCAAGTTGGCAATTTCCAGCGCGGCCACAAAAGCAAAGGATGATTGCATCGTATCGCGCACGGCGGCCAGGATGGTATCCAAAAACTGCCGCAGGTCGCTGCTGGTGAACAGGCGCTCTTCCATGTTTTGCAACAAAATCAATTGTTCCCGATCCGGGCCGAGAAAAAAGCGCCGCTCCAGCGCCGGCCCCAGCAGGGTGATGGCATATTCCATCACCAGGATGACGACGACGACGGACAAAGGCACAGCCGCCGTGTACACCTGTCCGTAGATCTCGCCGATGCGGCGCACAACCGTCATCGCCCCCAGGGTCAGAGAGGCTGTCACCGGGCCGCGCAAAATCCACTTGAAGAGCCGCGCTTTCACAACCCGATCGGGCCAGGTGACGCCAAAAAAAGCCACAGCATAGGCCATGACCACCGTCAACCCTCCGACCAAGAAGTTCGCTGCGACCACCGCCAGCCAAAAGACCAACGGGTGGTTGGCCGCCAATGTAGAGCCATACAACAGATAAGGATACGTCCCCAGAGCCGGAGCAGTGGCACCGGCCATCAAGTAAGCCATGCGGCGGCGGCCAGAGCGCGTCAGCGTGCGCTGGTACGCGCGTAAAAAGTTGGCGACCGCCAACGCCAGGATGACGACATAGTACAGGGTAAACAGCGCCGTCCACGGCGTGCGCTGGTGGTGTGGCGCGGGACGGGCGTCCAGTTGCAAGGGGCCAACCAGCCGCCCCTCGATGAGCAGCAAAAGGAAAAACGCCGAAACCAGGTACGTCAGGCGCACGGCCAGGCGGCGGCGGCCACGGGAAGGCCGCCCGACGGTGATCAGCAAGGCGTCGGACAGGTGCAAATATGCCGCCGGTAGAAAAACCAGCCCCACCCATTGCAAGCGATATGCCCGGTCCATGATCGCCGTTGCCTGGGTGGTCGAGGCCAGGCTCTCGCTGGTGAAAACAATCACCACGGACAGCAAAACAATGGCAAAAGAACGCGCTACGCGATCCTTAAGATTGAAAGAAAGCGCATACAGTAAAAGTGAAAACGCCGTGATGGCGATCCCCGCCGTCAGGATGTCGTTCAGGGTTTGCAAACCCGTGATGAAATGAAGTTCCCAGCTGCTACCCATAAATGGTTATTGGATGATCTTCCCATAAAAGAGCGCCACTTCTTGCGAGGCGTAATACTGATCGTGATACCCGCAAAATTCATACCCTGCCCGCTGCGCCAGGCGCACAGCCGGGTCGTTTTTCGAAATCATCTCCAGGGTTAGCTGGCGCAGGTTGCGGGCGCGTGCCCAACCTTCCGCGGCCTGCAACAAGAACGCGCCCAGCCCTTGCAGCCGCCAAGGGGCGTTGACCACCCAATCGGTCACCCAGGCCAGGTCATGGCGTGGTTCAATCCGCACATAGCCGCCCAATTGTTCCCCACGCGCGGCCACCAGGGTGACCGCCTGGCGATTCCAGACATCCGGCAGGCGTTGCACATCGCGCGGATACGTCAGCCAGACTTCGCGCGGCAACCGCACTCGCCGAAAACGCGCCTGTACCTGCAAACCGTCCGGGGAAACTTCCCAGTTCATCTGCCAGACGTAAGTCGTCTGCCCACCGTGGTCCATGGCGGTCAGGGTGCGGATATCGGTTGAAACCGCTGGCCGAATCTGCCAGTCGCTCATGGCGTTTCCCCTCCCACCCGCAGGGTGATGGTGCAAGGCTGCAAAGCCTGTCCGGCGGCGTCTGTCACCATCAGGCGCAAGGCATAATCTCCCGGCAGGAGGGTGGAGGTATCCCAGCGCCCCAGTTCGCCGTCGCGTATCGGGGTACGCCCCGCCAAGATCGTCGTCCATTGCTCCACCCCCAGCGGGGACATTTCGAATTTATAAAAACCGAAGTTGGGTACGTCCGCAGTCCCGGTCAGGGTCACCAGGCCGTTCACCTTTGCACCATTGACCGGTTCGGTGATTTCAATCTGGTTGGGCGTGCAGCCGGTTTCTCCGGGCAAAGCGGGGGCCGCCGGCACCTCGCCGCTGACCGCCGGCGACGGGGTAAACAAAATGTCCGCGGTCGGCGTCGCCAACACGGACAAGGCATCGCTGGACGGAACGACGAACGAAGCCACAACGAACTCGGACAGGAAGAGAATGACCACCAGCCCCAGTTGCGCTGCGCCGCGCACAACCCGCTGCATGGCTATCTCGCGCTCCAGGCCAAAGATGGCCCCTTGCCACTCCAACCAGGCGCGCCACAACTGGCGGCCGGCAAACAAAGCCGCCAGTCCTAGCAGGATGTACACCAGCGGTTCGTTTTCCGCCAGAAACCGCAACACCGCATCCATCGTCAGAGCCGTCGCAGCACGCCGCGGATCATCGCTTCCAGTTTGGGCACCAGAATCTTCCCGGCCTCCAGCACTTCTTCGTGCGTCGTCAGGGTCGAACCATCCAGGTTGGCCTTATTGCTGATGCCGGAAAAACCGAGTACGCGCGTGCCACCGTGCCGCGCCACCGCCACTTCCCAAACGGTAGACATCCCCACCGCATCTACGCCCAGCGCACGCAAGAAGCGCAGTTCGGCAGGCGTTTCAAACGAGGGACCGCTCAGGCCGATGTATACTCCCTCCTGCAAAGAGATGTCGGCCTCCGCTGCCACGGCGCGCGCCGTGGCTTGCAGCTGCCGGTCGTAAGCCTGGCTCATATCCGGGAAACGGGGGCCGAGCTCATCCCAGTTGGGGCCGATGAGCGGATGGGCGCCTGTCATCCCGGGCAAATTGATCTGATCGGTGATCAGCATCACATCTCCTGGCGCAAAATCTGGGTTTACAGCGCCGGCAGCGTTGGTAACAATTAACGTTTCGATGCCCATGCGCTGCATCACCCGTACCGGCAAGGTGACCTGTTGCATGGTGTAGCCTTCGTAGTAATGAATGCGTCCCTGCATCACAAAGACGGGCTGCCCTTCCAGGTATCCCAACACCAGGCGGCCAGCGTGGCCTTCCACCGTGGAACGCGGCCAGCCGGGCAATTCACCGTAAGGAATCGCAACCGCATTCTGAACAGCTTCTGCCAGGCCGCTCAAACCGGAACCCAGGATGATCGCCACGCGGGGTTGCAAATCGCTGCGGGTACGAATGGCTTTTGCTATGGCATCCGCCTCGCGAACTGTCAAAAAAGAAGTCATCTCAGCACCTTCAGGAAGAAGTCAGGCCATTCCCCAAAGGCCTGCGGGCAAATTATATCAAATTCTCATTTTCAAAATTCTGGATGCAACTCTTATGTTATAGTAAGCCTGATGATGAACCGACGCGTGGCTTACCTATCCGGCTTTTTGCAGGCCATCACCTGGTTGAGCCTCGGCACACTGATCCTGTTTTTACCAGAGCGGGTCAGTTTTTTGCACGCTGTGCCCAGCCCCCACCGCTCTCTGGTGGGTGTTTTACTGTTATTGCTCGGGGTGCAAACCTTTCATGTGGTGGTGGGGAACAAACGCGGACTGATCTTCTGGCTCACGGCTGTCATCAATGGGCTGGTCAGCCTTTTGATCTTCCTGGCCTATGCCCATGAGCGCATTTTTCTACCCGGAACGCTCCTGGCCGGATGTGCCGTGCTGTGGCTGTTGCCGCTAAATCCGCGTCGTCCTCAAGATTCTCTGCCCCTTCTCGCCGGCGGCAGCACGCTGATCGCTGGCGGATTTCGTCTGCTGGCCGGGCGCACCGATCCGATCGGCTGGCTGTTGCTGCTCGGCGGGGCGTTTTTCATCTGGTTCACCCGACATTATCGTCCGCCACACCTCCTCTTGCTGAGCTTGTGGGGCGCGTGGGTTTTCTCCTGGCAACCTGCGCTGGCCGTCAGCATAGATATTTGGCTTTTGCCTCTGTTCCTGCTGCTTGGCTTCTTCATCAACCGGCACACCCACTGGTCGGCGTTCATCTGGCAGGTTCCACACCAATCCCCACCCCTCCAGATGGCCTTTCCGTTGGGGTGGGCGGCCAGCATTCTCTTTTTGGCAAACCTGGCCTCACCCGAGCTATCCCACACCATCACCGGCAGCGCTCTCCAAACGGGCTTGTTTGCCCTCGCTTTGCTCTTGCATCTCATCCTCATTTCCGTCGTCTTGAACATCAATCTGTTCATCAACCGGCTGACGGAAACGCTGGAAATTCCTCCGGAAGTCTTCACCCTGGAATCCCCGTCTCTTCACCAGGGCCTGCCCTTCTGGTTACGCTGGCTCCCCTCATTGGAAGTCCACCTGAAAAACCTGCAAGACGCGATCGTCCAACAGCAAGCGACCATCGGCAGCCTGCAACAGAAACTGCGGGCGCGCGAACGAACCATCCACCGGCTGCACCAATTGCAAAGCCTGGAAGACGCCTTGCGTCCCACCTTCGACAAGCCTGTCGCCGCGCAGCTGGTCGTCAACCACCTGCGAAAAATGCTGCAATGCGATCTGGCCGTGGTGATGATTTACCAGCCAGAACGAGAACAGGTGCGCACGCTGGCCGTGTCGGTCAGCGAACCGCAGATGCTGCCTCCCGGGTACACGCAAAGCATCCACCAGGGCCTGATCGGCCGCACCATCCAGAAGAAACGCACCGTTTACATCGCCGACACCAGCCTCGACCCCGATTTCATCAACCCGACGAAGAAAACCATCCGCTCCGAAGTCATCGTCCCGCTCATCCATCAGGGTTACCTGAACGGCGTCCTTATCGTCTCTTCTTACAAACCGGGCATGTTTTCCCGCGAAGACCTGGACCTCATTCAACGGGCCGCCCACTTGCTCCTCCAGGCCTGGGAACGCAGCGATGTGGAACACCGCAAGCGCTTGCTCTTGCGCCAACGGGCGATCTTCTCGCGCCTGTTGAACATGAACCAGATCCTTGCCGAGACCGCCCGCACTGCCCGCCAAACCCTGCAAGCGCGCTTTGTCTATGTCGGCCTCTTCGATCGCTGGGGGCAGTTGAAATCGACAGCTCATAGCGGACTGGCGCTCAAACTGGTGCGCAGCCTGCGCGATAACCCCTACCTGCAAGAAATTGTCGCCCAATCGGCCCGGCAGAGTTACATCCTGCACATCCGCGATATCCGCCACACCCGCTTTGGCCGCCACTTGGTGTTGGATTCCGAAAAATATCGTGATGTCCTCGTTCTGCCCCTGCGGCTGCAAGAACAGACGATCGGCATCATCCTGGCCTTTGGCAAGGAGAATGGCGTCACCTTTACCACCGCCGATAGCGAAATCGCCCATCTGCTCGCGGCCCAGGTATCTGCCGCCATCGAAAACACCTGGCTATACGAAGAAGTGCGCAACAACCTGAGCGCCATCAATCGGTTGTACAAACTCAGCCTGGCGCTGACCACCTCCTCTTCCGTCGGCCATGCCGCCGAAGCCATCTTGAAAACGGCTTACGAAATCGGTGAAGCGCAAAGCGGCGGCATCGTGCTTTACGATGCCCGGCAAAACATCCTCGCCCGCCGGGAGATCGCCTCGCCGCAGCAACCGCCGCCCTCTTTGGATGAATTGAAGCAGGAGATCGACAACATTCTGGTGATGGATTTTGGCCCCGCCACCAGGCGCATCTTCCTGCCGCTGCGCACCGCCCAACACATGTACGGCATGATCTGGCTCGATACCGAGGCCTCCTCCTGGGAGCAGGGACGCAACATCACCGCACTGCAGATGCTGCAAAACCAGGCTGCCCTGGCGCTGGAACGGCAATTACTGCTGGTGCACACCCAGGAGCAGGCCCGCCAACTGGCCGAAACGCTTGCCTTGCTGGAACGCTCTTACGATCAAACGCTCATCGCGTTGACCAACGCCCTCGATGCCCGCGATCGGGAGACGGAAGGGCACAGCGTACGCGTCAGTCACCTGGCGCGGCTCATGGGCGAGCGCGTTGGACTCCCGCCCCAAGAGCTCAAAAATCTGGAACGCGGCGCCTTGCTGCACGACATCGGTAAAATTGGCATCAGCGACACGATCTTGCACAAACCCGGCCCTCTGACCGAAGAAGAATGGGTCGTTATGCGTCAACATCCAGATATCGGCGCGCGCATCGTCGAACACATCCCCTTCTTGCAAGATACCATCGATGTCATCCGCTATCACCAGGAACGCTGGGACGGCAGCGGGTACCCCCTGGGCCTGCGCGGAGAAGAGATTCCCCTCCAGGCGCGCATCTTTGCCGTAGCCGACACACTGGACGCCTTGACCAGTCACCGGCCTTACCGCGAAAAATCCTCGCTGGAAGAGGCCGTCGCCTATATCCGCCAACAGGCCGGCAAAGAATTCGACCCGCGCATCGTTGATATCTTGCTGCGCCTCTACCAGGAAGGGCGGCTGAAAGAATTTCTGGAATGAAGCGAGCAGGTGTGTTTTTTCTCTTCTTGCGAACCTGGCTGCGAGAAGCGCAACACAACGAGCTGCCGCTGCGCGCTGCCGCGCTGGCCTATTACGCCGCCTTCTCTCTTCTGCCTTTGCTGCTCTTCGTCATGAACGCCTTGCGTTACCTGACGCGCGACATGCAAGCCCACGAACTTTTGCTGGAAATCCTCCACACCTTGACCCCCGACGAAGCCTCCCAGATCTTCGAATTGCTCCTGGAAATCGCAGCCGCCCACAACATCAGCAATTGGGTGCTGTTGCCTTCGCTGTTGTGGGCGGCTTCGGGTTTTCTCACCGGCTTGTTGCGGGCTGTCGATCACATCCATGCCCACAGCCCGCCGCGTGGCAGCCTGCTGCTGCGCGGCATTGGCCTGGCGCTGGCCTTTTCCGTCCCCTTGCTGACTTACGCCTATTTTCTCCTGGCCGCCCTGTTGCGTTCTGCCTTTGCCCGGCTGCCTCTTCCCGCATGGTATGACCTCAACCTGAGCCGCCTTTTATTGGCCCTCTTCCTAACGGCCGGGTTCTACCTGCTCTACCGCTTGCTGCCGGCCCAGCCCATCCGCCGCCGCGCGGCCCTGATCGCCGCGATCTTCACCACCGGCGGCTGGTTGACCGTTTCTTTGCTCTTCGACTGGTATTTGCGCTTCAGCCTGCCGCGCCTGAACCTGATTTACGGTTCTCTGGCCACCACCATGGCCTTGTTTTTCTACTTTTACCTCTCCAGCCTGGTGGTGCTCTTCGGCGCCCAGCTCAACGCCCTCTTGCCAGAGACCTACCCGGCCGCCAGCGCCTGACGAAAAGCTCCCACTGTTGCGGCGATATCCTCGTCCCGAATCCAGTAATGCGTCACCAGGCGGAAACGGCGCGCGCCCACCACGCCCACGCGCACGCCATGCTGTTGCAAACGGGTGGCCACTTCTCGCGCCGCAAAGGGCACCTCATCTTCTAGCGTCAAGAAAACCATGTTCGTCGCCGGGCTGCCCTCATCCAGGCGCACCCCTGCAATCTGCCGCAAGCCCTCGGCCAACAAACGCGCCCGACGATGGTCTTCGTGCAAACGTCCCGGCATGGTGCGTAAAGCCACCAACCCGGCTGCAGCCAAAACGCCGGCCTGGCGCATCCCGCCGCCCAGCATTTTGCGCACGCGGCGCGCCCGCGCAATGAAGGCCTGCGAGCCGCAAAGCACCGAGCCAACCGGCGCGCATAACCCCTTGCTCAGGCAAAACGTCACCGAATCGACCGGTGCGGTCAACGCGGCCAGCGGAACCCCCAAAGCCGCAGCGGCGTTGAACACCCGTGCCCCGTCCAGGTGGACGCGCAAGCCCCGTTCACGCGCCAGATCGACCACTTGCTGGATATATTCCGGCGGCTGATACGTCCCGCCGCAGCGGTTGTGGGTATTTTCCAGGGTGATCAACCGCGAAACCGGAAAGTGCGGATCGTCTGGACGAATTGCCTCCCGGATATCCGTCAGCCGCAACGATCCATCCGGCTGGTTGGGCAATTGATGAGAATGGACGCCGCCCAGCGCCGAGATGCCGCCGGCTTCGAACAAGAAGGTGTGGGCTTTATCGCCCATGATGACTTCGTCGCCGCGGCCACAATGCGCCAAAATGGCAGCCAGGTTGCCCATCGTCCCCGAAGCGACGAACAACGCCGCCTCGTGGCCGGTCATCTCGGCGGCCAGGGACTCCAGCTGGTTGACGGTCGGGTCTTCGCCGTAAACATCATCCCCCACCTCGGCGCGGGCCATGGCTGCCCGCATTTCCGGCGTGGGCTGGGTGACCGTATCGGAACGTAAATCAATCATAGGGTTTCCTTTCAGGGCTCATCGGCCCGCAGTGTTTCCAGGATGCGTTGCAAGTCTGCCGGCAGGTCGGCGGTGAACTCGCGCGGCTCGTCTTCTCCCGGCAAAAGCAGGCGCAGTTTCCAGGCGTGCAAAAAATGCCGCTTCAGGGGCAGGGTGGGTTTACGCCGTCCATAGACTCGATCGGCCACAATGGGACACCCTAAAAAAGCGCAATGCAGGCGGATCTGGTGCGTGCGCCCTGTTTGCGGGTAAAAGGCCAGCAACGTATGTTCGGCAAAGCGCTCCAGGGTTTCGTATTCGCTGACGGCCTCCCGCCCTTTGCCCGGCGGCAGCACCGCCATTTGCTTGCGGCGCGACGGGTCTCGCCCGACGGGGGCTTCTACCCGTCCACTGGGTGTGGGCGGAGCGCCATCCACCAATGCCAGGTAAGTCTTTTTCGTCGTCCGCGCCCGAAACTGATCTTGCAAAAAACGCAGCGTTGGCTCGTTTTTGGCAAAGATCAACACGCCGGAAGTGTCCTTGTCCAGGCGGTGCACCACGCCTGGGCGGATCTCGCCGCCGATTCCTTCCAGGTCTGGGACATGCGCCAGCACGGCATTGACCAGGGTTTTGTCTTCATGCCCTGGCGATGGGTGCACAACAATCCCCGCCGGCTTGTTCAGCACCAGCACATCCCTGTTTTCGAAGAGAATATCCAGGGGCATCGGCTGGGCCGGCAAGCCGATCGGCTGCGGCGGCGGGATATGCACCTCCACTCGATCGCCAGATTCCAGCTTCAGGCCGCTTTTATGCGCCAGCCGATCGTTGACGCGCACCCGGCCTTCTCGAATCAATTTCTGAATATGGGAACGGGAAAACTCCGGGAAATACGGTTTCAGAAAATGGTCAAGGCGCTGCGGCGCTACGTCGGTAAAAGTCAACTGCACCAGGCGGTCAGGCATCCGGGGTCTCCTCCGCCGAGGCCGCTGCGGCGGCCCGCTCTGCGCGCAGGCGCTTCTCTTGCTGATACCAGCCCAGCAACATAAACCCTACCCCCAGGGTGATGGCCGAATCCGCCAGGTTGAACACCGGGAAGCGGCCAACGGAGATGAAATCGACCACATGTCCCAGGTGCAGGCGGTCGATCATATTGCCCAACGCACCTCCCATTTGCAACCCCAGGGCAATGCGCACCGCCCAATCGGGTTCTTCTATGTGCGGGTAATAGTAAATAATCAACGCAGAGACCACCAGCGCCAGCGCGGCAAAGAAGGGCCCGCCCTCCTGGAACATCCCAAAAGCCGAACCGCGGTTGAACCAGTTCGTCAAGCGGGCATAGGGCAGCAGCCATTGCAACCCATCCGGCAGCCAAAACTGCCCAAAGGCCAGGTGTGTCCGCGCCAGATACTTCGTCCATTGGTCCAAAGCCACAACCAGGCCGCTCACAAGAAACAGGGAGCCGTAACGTTTCAAGATGCACCTCACCTTGCAGAAGAAACATACACCCGCGGAACGCGCGTGTTGATGTTGGTTAAAATTTCGTACGGGATTGTCCCCGCCCAGTCGGCCAGTTCCTCGACCGCAATGCGATTGCCCCAGTCGTCTTCTCCCACCAGCACCACGTCATCGCCGTTCCAGGCGGAATCCCATTCAATGTTCACCATCATTTGGTCCATACAGATCCGCCCCACCTGCGCATAACGTTTTCCGCGGATGAGCACCTGGGCGCGGTTCGACATGCTGCGGAAATAACCGTCTCCATAGCCGACAGGCACCGTGACGATCCGCACCATGCGATCCGGCTGCCAGGTGGAACCATAGCTGACAGGATGCCCGGGTTTGGTTACCTTGAAATACACCACCCGCGATTTCCAAGTCAGCGCCGGCTGCACGGGCACGGTGCGCGGCGTCTCAGGGGACGGATACACGCCATAGAGCAGAATGCCCGGGCGCACCATATCGAACCAGGCTTCGGGCAAGGCGGCGATGGCGGCGGAATTGGCCATATGACGCAGAGGGGGCGCCGGCAGGCTGTGGCGGGCGTAAAAATCGAGCACCTCCATAAAGCGTTCCAATTGCAAGCGCGCATGAGAAAGATCGGCGCTGTCGGCGTTGGCAAAGTGAGAATAAATCCCCTCAACGTCCACATGCCGGCAGCGGAGAGCCGCCTCTTGCAGGGTGTGGGCGTTGTAGTAATGGACGCCAATGCGCTCCATACCCGTATCGATCTTCAGGTGGACGCGTGCGCGTGCGCCCATCGCCGCTGCGGCGGCTTCGATCTGCTCCAGCCGCTCCACCGAGGAGGCCGTCAGGGTCAAATCATGGCGGATAAAGTCCGGAATTTGACGTTCCCAAATGCCGCCCAGCACCAGGATAGGCGTCTGAAGGCCCATCTGACGCAAGAGCACGCCTTCTTCCAATACGGCAACGCCAAAATAATCGGCCAGCGGCGCCAGGTGACGGGCCACCGCCTTCAAACCGTGTCCATACGCATTGGCCTTGAGCACCGCCAGGATCTTCCGCCCGGCCACCCGCTGCCGAATGGCTTGCAAGTTTTTAGACAGCCGATCCAGGTTCACCTCGACCCGGGTGGGGCGCATCCCTTCAGCGATGGTTGCTTCGTGCAGGGTCATGGGCCTTATTTTACCCCAGCACGGTGACGACGGTATAATCCAGATCAGCCCCCGGCACAAACCCAAGGAGATTCTCATGACCCTGCAAATTCTGACCGACTGCGCCGCCGATCTCTTCCCCCAAGAACGCGATGACCTCGCCATCGCCGAAGCGCCGCTGTACATCCAATTCCCCGATGGCGAGGTCGATGCCCGCGCCATCACACCCGATGAATTCTACGATCGGCTGGAAGCCATGTACCCCGACATCCCCTCCACAGCCCAGCCGTCTGCCGGTCTCTTCCAGCGGCTTTACGAGCAACTGGCGGCCCAGGTGGATGAAATCATGTCCCTGCACATCTCTTCCGGTTTGAGCGGCACGCTCAACGCCGCCCGCAACGGCGCTGCCGCGCTGCAAGAGCACGTGGTCACCCTGTGGGACACGATGACCCTCTCCGGAGGGCAACGCTTCCAGGTCCTGGCCGCCGCTCTTGGCGCCCGGGCCGGCTGGCCGCTGGACGCCATCCAGGAACGCCTGGCGCTCATCCGCGAACAAACCGAAGTCATCTACACTCTGGAAACCCTGGAATACCTGGCGCGCGGCGGTCGCATTGGCCGCGTGCAGGCATTGGCCGGCAGTTTATTGAAAATCAAACCGGTTATCCATGTGGACAAGGCAGACGGAAAATACTCCACACTGGGGAAAAATCGCACCATCAAACGCAACCTGGATTTCATCGTCTCCTATCTCCAGCAAACCTATGGCGATGCCCCCCTCTGGGCGATGGTTCTGCACGGACGCTTTCACAGCGCCGCCAATGACCTGGCGCAAAAGTTGGAAGAAAACCTGAACCTCGCACGGTTGGAAATCGGGCGCATCTCACCGGTGCTTGGCGTTCACACCGGCCCCGGCATCGTCGGCGTTGCTGTGACCCCCATGAGCCTTTTCGCCGATCTGCCTTCTGACTGATCGCAAAAGCGATCAAAAAAAGAGGCGGCCTTACGACCGCCTCTTTTTTGATCACGTTGATTACATGGTCAATAATGGCGTATGGAAACGCACTATGGCGCCCGCGTTGTCCGTCACAATGAACTCGCCGCGGCGGCGGTGACGAATGGGCACATCCGGTATGTCTTGCATAGTCCTGCCATAAAGCAAGGTGCCAAACATGGTGCGCCAGGTATGGGTTTTCATCCCATAAGCACGGGTCTCAAGGGTTGCAAAAATCCTGACCTTGTGCTCTGCACCATAACGCAACAACCAGGACAGGTTTTCCCTGGCATCGGGAGGCATGTGCATCATGTGGTCTACATTATCGATCAACAAAACAATGACCTGAGACGAATTCCGATTCACACTCGTCCAATTAACCAAACCCTCCAAAAAGGAGGGAGTGCCAGGGCTGTAATAAGAAAAAATATTGATCAAATTGGGGGAATCTTGTAAATCGCGCCAGCGATTGGGGTCATCCGTAATGACGGCGAATTTTATTTGCTCAGGCGTATGCGTAAATTCCAACGCCGCCGCAATCGTCTTCAATTGTGGATTTTTCCCCGCTTTCCGATCGCCAACAAACAGCATGGAGCCCGTACCCGCGTCTTCCAAATCTAACAAAATGGGCAGTCCATCATCTGCTATACCAATGAATAATGTATCTTCCGTAAATGGACCGACCTCATCCAATACTTTTGCTAATTTACGTTTATTGATGAATAATTCTGGTTCGCTTTGCCTGGTCGCAGCAGGTTGTGAGCGCATTGCTCGTTTGTACATTGTCTCTACGCGCGCCGCCTGCGATATCAAATCATCCCCTCGAGTCTTTACTAATTCTGCTGCTTCAATCAAAACAAACCTCCACCAAAAGACTGTGAGCCAGGTCCCCCCCTGGCTCATCAAGTCTTGGATTTATAAAGGACAGACGACCGGCGTATGTTCCATAGCCTTGCTTAAACGCCAAACCCGCCTGTATGGCAAAAAATGATGCTCTATTATCCCCGATTTGTATACTTTTGTCAACCGAAAACATTAAAATACCCTTACAAATCTGTTGTTTTCGTCGAATTGCGCCAGAATCGGCGGGGTATAATGTTCTTTTGATGTTCACCCTGGCGACTTAACCTGAATTGCGGATAAGGAGGATGGGTGTCATGGCGAGGGCGCATCGCGCCCGAAGCCATCTCCCACATTGTCATGCAGGGGATTGCTTCGCTCCTTGCAGTCGCTCGCAACGACAAAACGGATCCCTGTTGCTAATCCGCAACTCGGGTTACTTAAGCCTGTGGCGACCATGACGCAGTCAAAACACTGGCTGAGCCTGCATTGAGCCCCCAGGCAGCCTGTTTGGCGCCGCCTGGGGTGCGGATAAACCCTTGCCGAGGCTACTCCACCAGCAAGCGACTGGTCGATCCGCTTGTGTGAAGATCAATAAAACCTATACTGGAGGCGCT
>WGAD01000146.1 GCA_015489255.1 Anaerolineales bacterium
CCTTTTTGGAGCGCCGGCGAACTCGGTTTGACCGATTTCGCCCTCTTGCGTTATAATCACGGGCTGTTCATTATCCCTGTAAAAATCAGATTCCCACAAGGGACTCTGCGATTATTCCTGGACAAGCGAGGATAAAAAATGCCGAAACGTACCTACCAACCCAAAAAACGCCGCCGCGTGCGCGTGCATGGTTTTCGCAAACGCATGAAGACGGCTGATGGCCGCAAAGTCTTGAAGCGCCGCCGCCTGAAGGGCCGCTACCGCCTGGCTGTGAAGGCTAACGACCACGTCAAAAAAGTCCGCTGGTAAACCGATCTTGAGGCACGGGTGAAGCGCGAGTTTCGCCTGACCCGGTCTGTGGACATCAAGCGGGTGCGGCGTGAAGGAACTTCCCTTGCGCACCCGCTTGTTGTCTTGTTGCACCTGACGGTCCCCGGCGGCCAGGTGCGCGCGACGGTCATCGCTACGCGGTCGGTGGGAAAGGCGGTTCAGCGCAACCGCGCCCGACGCCGCCTGCGGGCGGCCCTGACCCCCTACCTGCCACGCATTCGCCCGGGGACCGATTTGATTTTGCTGGCACGCAAACCCGCCCTTGAAGCCTCCTTTTCCGATCTTCAGATGGCGGTGTACACCTTGCTGACCCGTGCCGGTCTGCTCATTTGATGACGCATTCCCACTTTTATCTACCCCAGGATTACCCAAACGAGCCGCGCTTGCGCGACTTGCCGCGCACGCCGCTTTATTGGCCCCGTTGGGGGCTGTTGGCGTTGATTCGCCTTTACCAAAAGACCATTTCACGGGTGTTGCCGCCCAATACCTGCCGCTTTTATCCTTCCTGCTCGCATTACGGTTACCAGGCCGTGTACAAATATGGCGTGCTAAAAGGCGGCCTGATGGCTATCTGGCGGGTGGTGCGTTGCAATCCCTTCAACCCGGGCGGCTTCGACCCCGTGCCGTAAAGGAGCAATTTCCCTCACTATGAAAAAGACCCAATGGCTTTTACCGATGATCCTCTTGCTGGCCCTTTTGCTGGGCGGCTGTTCTTCCCGTGGCCAGGTGAGAAACTGGCCGGGCCTGGCAGCCGATGAGGACGTTTTGTATCTGGCGGATGGGCAGCTGCTGGCCCTGGACGCCGTCACGCGCAACCCGCTGTGGGCTTTCCCGGAAGAAAAAGACCCCAATTTGCTCATCTTCGCGGCGCCGGCACAAACCCCAGACGGCCACCTGATCGTCGGTGGTGCGGCCAAAGACAACCGCCTTTTCAGCCTGGATGCCGCTACCGGTCAGCAGGTCTGGGCCTTCGAGCAGGCTGAACGCGGCTGGGTAGCGCCCGTGCTGGTGCTGGACGATGTCATCTACGCACCCAATAGCGACGGCTTTCTGTACGTCTTGGACCTGGACGGCAATTTGTTGTGGACTTTCGAGGCCGGCAGCCCGCTGTGGGCGCAGCCTGTGGCCGATGAAAATACCCTGTATCTGACTTCTCTCGACCACCGCCTCTATGCCCTCGACTTGCGCAGCGGCGAAAAGCGCTGGGAAGCCGAACTGCCGGCGGCCAGCACCCATGCGCCAGCCGTAGACCCCGAAAACGGTTGGTTGTACGTCGGCGGGTTGACGGAGCAAATCCTGGCCCTGGATGCAGCCAGCGGCGAGGTCGCATGGCAGTTCGATACCAATGGCCGCGTCTGGCAGACGCCGGTACTGCGCGATGGCGTGCTCTACTTCGGCGACCAATCGGGGCGCTTTTACGCACTGCAAACCGCCGACCAAAGCCTGGTCTGGCCGGTTTTGCAGCCGGATGGCGGCGTGATCGCCGCCCCGCTGGTGCTGGCCGATCAGGTGGTCTTCGCAACCGACAGCGGCCAGGTGTACGGGGTCTCGTTGCAGGGTGAAATCTTGTGGACGCAGACGGTAGAGGGCAAGGAACCCGCCATCTACACCCCGCCGATCGTCTCCACCGGCGGCGAGATCGTCGTCGCCCCGATGGATGCCGACGCCCAACTGGCGGCCTTTTCTCCGGCTGGTCTTCCCGCCTGGACGTTTGCGTCCAAATAACGAGGGAAAGGAAAACAACCTATGTGGGACCTCCTCATCGTCAACCCGTTTACCAATGTGCTGCTCTTTATCTATGAGCTTGTGGGGCACAACTTCGGTCTGGCGATTATCATCTTCACGGTGTTGATCCGGCTGCTTATCTGGCCGTTGACGGCGCAGCAACTGCAAAGTTCCAAAGCCTTGCAAGAATTGCAACAAAGCAAGGAATGGAAAGACATGCAGAAAAAGTACGCCAAAGACCGCGAAAAACTGGCTCAGGCGCAAATGGAACTGTACCAGAAATATGGCATCAACCCGCTTGGTTCCTGTCTGCCGACTTTGATCCAGTTTCCCCTGATCATCGGCTTGTATCAGAGCATCATTTACAGCCTTTCGGCCACCCCCTACCAGTTGCTGGAGCTGTCCAGCCGGGTGTACCCCTCGCTGGATGTGACGCGCATCTTCCCCCTCAACAGCCAGTTCTTGTGGATGGACCTCGGGCAGCCGGAGCGTTTGCAAATCCTGGGCTTTTCCATCCCTGTGCTGGCAGTGCTGGTGGCGCTGACCACCTACTTGCAGTCCAAGCTGACGATGAGCAGCGTGGGGAGCGGAGATAACGACCAGACGGCGGCCATGTCGCAATCTATGGCGCTGACCATGCCCATCTTCCTGGGATGGCTGGCCCTGAGCTTTGCTTCGGGCCTGGCGCTCTATTTCCTGGTAAGCAACATTTTCACGATTGTGCAGTATGCAGCCCTGGGGCGGGCTGATTTCTCTAAACTCTTTGGCGGTGCCAGAAAGGCCTGAGGCGCCGCCCTTTCGTTTGCGGAGGTTTGTATGGTCAATCAACCCAGTCTGGAAGTGATCGCCCCCTCAATTGAAGAAGCCTTGGCGCGCGGCCTGGCCGAACTGGGAGTGACGGCGGACGCCGTTACCATGGAAGTGCTGGACCCGGGCAGCCGCGGCTTTTTGGGGTTCGGCGCGCGCCAGGTACGCATTCGGCTGACGCTGAAACCGCCCGAGGAAACGGTGATGGGGCGGATGCAGCGCCAGGCCCAGGAACCAGAGGCCGTGGACGAGGAACCGGCGGCTGAGGCCGCTCCGGCCCAGGACGAGCCGCAGGACGACACGCCAGCCGAACCGGTGGACGAAACGGCTGACCAGGTACGCGAGGTGGTGGAAACGCTGTTGCGCCTGATGGACATCCGGTACCAGGAGGTGCGCGTCAAACGCGGCGAGCGCGACAACGATCTGGTGTATGTGGATATTGAAGGCAAAGACTTGAACATTTTGATCGGACGCCGCGCCGAGGTGCTGAATGCCTTTCAATACATCGTGTCGTTAATCATCGGCAAACGCCTGCAACGCTGGGTGCAGGTGGTGGTAGACGTGCAGGGCTACCGCAAACGGCGCGAACGTTCGCTCCAGCTCCTGGCCCAACGCATGGCCGACCAGGCCGTCAAGACCGGGCGTCGCCAGATGCTGGAACCGATGCCCGCCAACGAGCGGCGCATCATTCACCTGGCTTTGCGCCACCGCGAAGATGTCGAAACCCTGAGCGTTGGCGACGAACCGCACCGTAAGGTGACAATCGCACCGCGCCGCTAACCCCCGGGGCCTGCACAGGCCCCGGTTTTTCCTTGGCAAGGGGTGAGATTTTGCCGCGCCCGGCGGCCTTGACCTGCGGGTATAATTACCCCATGAACGCTCTCTCTGCTTTGCCGCCGATCGATTACCTGGTCATAGGTCATGTGACCCAAGACCGAACGCCGCGAGGCCTGGAACCGGGAGGCACGGTGGCCTATGCGGCCGGCCTGGCTGCCGCCCTGGGTTTGCGCGTTGGCGTGGTGACCTCTTGCGCCGAAGATGTGCCGCCGCAGGCTTTTTTTGGGGCGCAAGTGGTGCGCGTGCCGGCGCCAGAAACCACGGAATTTGAGAATCATGAAACAGCGGATGGACGCCGTCAGTGGCTGCACCGCCGCGCCCGTCCATTGGGGTGGGATGACGTCCCCCCGGCCTGGCGGCGGACGCGGCTGATCCATCTGGCTCCGGTGGCCGACGAGCTGCCCCGGGCGGGGACGATGCCGCTGCGCGGCGAATTGATCGGCGCCACACCCCAGGGATGGCTGCGCGTCTGGGACGAGGAAGGACGCGTCCGCCCCGCGCCGCAGCGCGATTTGACCGCGGTTTTGTCGCAAATTGATGCGGCTGTGCTGAGTTACGACGACCTGGGGGGCGATGAGAGGCTGGTGGACGACTGGGCGCTTCGGTGCCGTGTGCTGGCCCTGACGGAAGGCGCTGAGGGCGTCCGCCTGTATTGGAATGGCGATGTGCGCTATTTCCGCCCGCCGTCGGTCTCCGCGGTGGACCCAACCGGTGCGGGCGATATCTTTGCGGCTGCTTTTTTCATCCGGCTGCACCTCACCCGTGACCCCTGGGAGGCGGCGCGCTTCGCCACCCGGCTGGCGGCGATCTCGGTCACCCGCCAGGGGCTGCGGGGTGTGCCTGCGCCGGAGGAGATCCGCCGCAGCCTGGTGGAGGTGCTTTGAATGGCGCGAATTTATACGCTGGTAAATCAGAAGGGCGGCGTGGGGAAGACGACGACGGCCATTAACCTGGGCGCTTACCTGGCAGAGGCCGGACAGCGGGTGTTGATTGTGGATATGGACCCGCAAGCCAACGCGACATCCAGCCTGGGGGTGGACAAAAACCAGGTGGCGGGCGGCACGTACGATCTGTTGCTGGCCCTTTCTCCGGTGATGCCGCTGGTGCTTTACAACGATCGCTTGCGCATTTCTCTCTTGCCCGCTTCCCCCGCCCTGGCCGGGGCTGAGGTGGAGCTGGTGAACGAACTGGCGCGCGAAAGCCGCCTGCAACGGGCGCTGGAGACGGTGGCAGAACGTTTCGATTACATCCTCATAGACTGCCCGCCCTCCCTGGGGTTGTTGACCATTAACGGCCTGGTCGCCGCTCGCGATGGGGTGATCATCCCCGTGCAGACGGAATACCTGGCCCTGGAGGGGTTGGGCATGTTGTTGCAAACGTTGGGACGGGTGCAGCGCAGCCTCTTTCCGCAGCTGGAAGTCCGTGGCGTGGTGTTGACGATGTACGATGGCCGCACCAATCTCTCGGCTGATGTAGTGGCTGAGGTCAACCGCTACTTTCCAGATAAGGTCTTCCGCACCATTATCCCGCGCAGTGTGCGCCTGGCCGAAGCGCCCTCCTACGGGCTGCCGATTTCTGCCTATGCGCCCAAATCGCCGGGGGCGCTGGCCTACCGCGCGTTGGCGCAGGAATTGCTGCAAGCCGATGGCAAAGGAGGCGAATGATGGCAAAACGTTCAGGCCTCGGGCGCGGATTAGACGCGCTCATCCCGGGCGGAGAAACCGGACACAGCGGGCCGCAAGTCCAGCAAGTGGATGTGGATCGCATCATCCCCAATCCGCGCCAGCCGCGCGAACACTTCGACCCGGAGAAACTGGCGGAACTGGCGGCCTCGATCCGGGAGCATGGCATCATCCAGCCGTTGATCGTCACTCCCGGGCCGGATGGCGCCTACGTCTTGATCGCCGGAGAACGCCGTTTGCAGGCCGCCCGCCAGGCCGGACTGCGCCGGGTGCCGGTGATCGAACGGGAAACCACCGATCAGCAGCGGCTGGAACTGGCGCTGATCGAAAACCTCCAGCGGGCAGACCTGAACCCACTGGAAGAGGCGGAAGCCTACCGGCACCTGGCGGAGGAATTTGGCCTTTCTCACGAGCAAATTGCCCGCCGGGTGGGCAAAAGCCGCGCCGCGGTGACCAACACCATGCGCCTCTTGCAGGCCTCCCGCAAGGTGCGCCAGGCCGTGCTGCACGGCGAAATCAGCGAAGGGCACGCCCGCGCCCTCCTGGGGCTGCCGACGTCGGAAGCGCAAGATGCCGCCCTGCAAACGGTTTTGCGCGAGGGCTTGAGCGTGCGGCAGACCGAAGCCCTGGTACGGCGGCTGAGCGGGCAGCGCCCGCCGCGCAAAACCCGCCGCCCCGCCTCGCCCGACCTGCAAGCGCTGGAAGAACGGTTGCAAGCTGCGTTGGGGACGCGGGTCACATTGCGTCACGGGCGCAAAGGCGGTTCGCTGACCATTCATTATTACTCCGAAGAGGAGCTGGAAGCCTTGTTGGCCCGTCTGCTGGCCGATTGACTGGAAATCATGTATCCTTAAAACATGCTCAAATTGCTGCACAACGCCCACATCCATACGCTGGACGATCGCCGCCCACAGGCCTCGGCCTTGTTGATCGGCGGGGGGCGTGTGCTGGCCGTGGGAGGAGAAGACCTCCTCAACCAGGTGGATGAGCGCGTTCCGCGGGAAGACCTGGCGGGGCGGACGGTTTGGCCCGGGTTGACGGACGCCCACCTCCACCTGCGCCATTTTGCGCTCAACCGGCAAAAGGTGGATTGCACGGATCTTTCCTTGTCCGCCTGCCTGGAGCGGGTGCGGGAACGGGCGGCGCGCACGCGCCGCGGCGCGTGGATCCTGGGGCACGGTTGGGACCAGAACCTGTGGGGCAGCTGGGGAAACCGTCATCACCTGGATGCCGCCGCCCCCGATCATCCCGTCTATCTGACCGCCCGCTCTCTGCATGCCGGTTGGGCCAATTCTGCCGCCTTGCAGCAAGCGGGCATCTCCAGCCAGACGCAAGACCCGCCCGATGGGCGCCTCTTGCGAGATGCCGCCGGGCAGCCGACCGGTGTCCTGCTGGAGGGGGCGCTGCGCCTGCTGGAAACCGCCTTGCCCTCCCCGAGCCTGCCCGAAGTGACAGAGGCCATCGCAGCAGCCCAGCCCGTGCTCTGGTCTTATGGGCTGACCGGCGTCCACGATTTCGACGGGCGCCTGTCTTTTCAGGCTTTGCAGCGTTTGCGGCGAGAAAACCGCCTGCGCCTGCGCGTGCTCAAAGGTCTGCCCTACGATCTGCTGCCCGAGGCGCTGGGCTTGGGCCTGCAAAGCGGCTGCGGCGATGAATGGCTGCGCATTGGCGCCCTCAAGGTCTTTATGGACGGCGCACTGGGGCCTCGTACGGCGGCCATGCTGGCCCCCTACGAGGACGAGCCGCACAATCGCGGCGATCTCTTGCTGGATGGCGACGAATTGTATGCCATCGCCCGCCAGGCAGCGGCGGGCGGGCTACACATGGCCGTCCACGCCATCGGCGACCGGGCCAACCGTGAAGCCTTGTCGGCCTTTGCCCGCCTGCGCGCCGAGGGCGATACCGGGCGGCATCGCATAGAGCACGTCCAGCTGCTGCACCCCGACGATCGGCAACGCTTGGCTGCATTGGGGCTGATCGCCTCCATGCAGCCCACGCACCTGCTTTCCGATATGGACATGGCGGCTGCAGCCTGGGGCCAGCGCGCGAGATGGGCATACGCCTGGCGCACGCAATGGCAGGCCGGGGCGGTGCTGGCCTTCGGCTCCGATGCGCCGGTGGAAACGCCCAACCCCTTCCTCGGGTTGTATGCGGCAGTGACCCGGCGCCGTCAAGAAGGCTTCCCCGGTGCCGGCGGCTGGTATCCTGCGGAGGCATTGGACCTGGCGACGGCGCTGCGCGGGTTTACCCACGGGGCGGCCTGGGCTGCCGGGCAGGAAACGTTTCTTGGGCGCCTGGCCCCCAATTTTGCCGCCGATCTCATCGTTTTGCCGGTGGACCCCTTCACGATACCCCCGGAAGACCTGCCGAACCTGCGCCCCCTGCGGACGATGGTCGGCGGCGAATGGGTTTGGCCGAAATCCGCGAGGAGTGAATGATGGATACACCCAAACCGCGTTTGTCTCCCGAAGTGTTGGTGCCCCGCCTGGGCGAGTATCTGATTGAGCGCGGCCTGATCGACGAAAAGCAGCTGGAAGAGGCCCTTGAGCACCAAAAGAAGCGGTTGCAAGAGGGAAAACCGTGCTTGGTGGGGCAGGCGCTGGTGGAAATGGGGGTACTGGATCGGGCGCAGCTGGACGAGGCCGTGACGGAACAGATCATCAAACTGCGCGCTGCCTTGCAAGACGCCAACCGCTACCTGGAACGCCGCGTGCAAGAGCGGACGGCGGAACTGCAAGAGGCCCTGCGGCGGCTTGCCGAGCTCAACCAGCTGAAAGCCAACTTTGTGTCCAACGTTTCCCACGAATTACGCACCCCCCTCACACACCTCAAAGGGTATCTCGAACTGCTGGCGACGGAATCGCTCGGCCCCTTGAACGAAGAACAACGACAGGCGGTTGTAACCAGTCAGCGAGCCGCCATGCGCCTGGAGGAGATGATCAACGATCTCATCCTCTTCAGCATGGCGGCGCGCGGCACGCTTTCCCTTGAACTGCAGCCGGTAGACTTGCGCGAGTTGCTGCGCCGCTTGATGGCGCCCGTGCGCCTGAAGGCGGAACGCAAAAATATCCACCTGGTCGAAGATATCGTTGCCGACTTGCCGCCGGTGCGTGCCGACGCGGACAAACTGACCTGGGCAATCAACCAGTTGTTAGACAACGCCATCAAGTTCACGGATGCCGGCGGCCAGGTGACCTTGAAGGTGACCGTTGAAACCAGCAGCATGGTGCAGATCCAAGTCAGCGACACGGGGATCGGCATCCCGCAGGAGCGCATGACGGAAATTTTTGAACCGTTCCATCAGCTAGACGGCTCATCCACCCGTCGTTATGGTGGCACCGGGCTGGGGTTGTCGCTGGTGCGCGAGATCGTTGAAGCGCATGGTTCTTTTGTTGAAGTGGAATCTGCCCCCGGTCGAGGCACAACGGTGCGCTTTTACCTGGTAGTGGAACAAAAACCGAGCAAAGCGGTGCTGTGATGGATGAATTGCTGGCCTGTCTGGAGCCTGTGTTGCAATCTCTTCCCTGGCGTGAGGCCTTCGAGCGCGTACTGCAGGCTGCCCGCGACCATGTGATGTTCGATCATGTGGTGGTGTATGCGCCGGAAGCGCACGGGGAAGAGGTCATCTTTGCTCGGGCGCTTGGGCGGGCGCGATCGGCTGGCGCCGAGGTTGATTGGGGCGCGGACGTGGCACAAAGGGTGCTGGGCGGCGAGGCGCTGGCGCTGAAAAACGAGCTGCCGCCCTTGACTGTCCCCCGAGAGAAAAGCCCACTTGTCATGGGGCTGCGCGTTGGCCCATCGAACCCGCCGCTGGCCGCCCTGGTGTTGGTGCGTTTTGGCGGGCCGGTCTTTTCACCGGAAGATCAGGCCCGGGGGCGTTACCTGGCCTGGTTGCTGCAGTTGTTGCTCGAGCGGGAAAACAACCGGCGGCGCATCAGCAGCCTGGAACGCCTGGAGCGGCAGATGCGCTTGCAGGAAGATTTCGTCTCCACCATCTCTCACGAGTTGCGCACCCCCTTGGGCTTCATCAAAGGATATACCACCTCCTTGTTGCGCGAGGATACGGAATGGGACGATGCCACCCGGCGCGAGTTTTTGCAGATCATTGATGAAGAAGTAGACCGTCTGGCCGATTTGCTGGAAAAAATGCTCGAATCGGCTCGCTTGCAAAGCGATACGCTGGCGATGAATTTCCACTGGATGCGGCTGGACGTGCTCATCCGCGATGTGACAGTGCGCGAGATGACGCACTGCCGCGACCTGGAAGTTCACCTGGATGTGGAACCGGCGCCCCCCATCCGCGGAGACAGCGTGCGCCTGTCGCAGGTGTTCGAAAACTTATTCAGCAATGTCCGCAAATATGCGCCCGGCTCGCCGGTGGAGATCCGGACGTGGCACGACGACCGCTGGCTGTATGTCCGCTTCTCCGATCAGGGGCCGGGCATTCCGCCGGAACATCAGCCCTTTGTCTTCGAGCGCTTCTATCGGGCGCCCGGGCAGGGCAGCATCAAAGGCACCGGGCTGGGGTTGTTCATCTGTCGGGAGATTGTCCTGGCGCACGGCGGTCAGATGAAGCTAGAATCTGCGCCCGGGAGCGGCACGGCTTTTATCATCCAATTGCCTTTAGAGTTATCGCAATCACTGCGCGAGGAGAAGAACGAATGAACGAGAAGAAACGGGTTTTGATCGTAGACGATGAACCTCGCTATTTGCGCCTGCTGGAAGCCAACTTGCTTTCCAACGGGTATGAAGTGGTCAAGGCGAGCAGCGGCGCTGAAGCGCTGGATTTGTTCTCTCAGGACGAGTTCCACCTGGTGCTGCTGGACATCATGATGCCGGGGATGGACGGGTTCACCGTTTGCCAGCGGATCCGGGAATATTCCGACGTGCCCATCATCATGATCACTGCCCTGGGCGATGAGGCTGAGCGAGTCCGCGGCCTGGACCTGGGCGCGGATGACTACCTGGTCAAACCGTTTTCAGCTACAGAATTGCTGGCGCGGGCACGGGCTGTGTTGCGCCGCGCCAAAAACAGCCAGGGCGCTTTGTTGCGGCGCAAGTTTCGCCACGGCGACCTGGTGATTGATTTTGCCCGCGCCGAAGTGTGGCGCGGCGATACCTTGATCTCCCTTTCTGCTACCGAGTATCGCCTCCTCTTGCAATTTGTGCACAACGCCGGCCGGGTGCTTTCTGCCGAAGAATTGCTGACCAATGTTTGGGGCAAAGAATACAGTAAGGACAAGGAAATTTTATGGGTGACCATCGCGCGCCTGCGGCAAAAACTGGAAGAAGACCCGCACAACCCGCGTCATATTGTCACCCGCACCGGGTTGGGATATTTGATGCCGCCTCTGGATGAGGAACCATGACCGCGCACCCCTCGCAGGTTCTGTTCGTCTCTGCCGACCCGCGGACGTTGAAATTCCTGACCGTGCTGGCCCAGTCGCTGGGGTATGAGGTGTTGACGGCGGCCCAGGGCCGGGAAGGGCTGATCCATGCCTGGCGCGCTCGCCCGCCGATCATCGTCTTCGACACCGACCTGCCCGATATGGACGGGCTGACTTTTGCCCGCAAACTGCACAACGATGCCCGCACAGCCCAGGCCTATTTGCTGCCCCTGGCCGATAAAAGCGACTTTCAGGCCGAGACGGCTTATCTGGCGGCTGGCTGCGTGGGTTACCTGGTGAAATCTCCCCAACTGGTTCAGACCTTGCAACAATTTCTCGATAGCCCGGCCCGGGCGGGCGACTTGTTCTCACGGGCCGAGGGCTACCTGTTGGCGTTTTTGAGCGCCAAGGGCGGCGTGGGCACCTCCTCGCTTTGCATCAACCTGGCGGATAGCCTGGGCCGCGAGGAGGATTTGGTGTGCCTGGCCGATCTGGTGCTGCCGATCGGTTCGGTGGCTCCGATCGTCGGGTATGTCGGGGAATACAACTTGGTGAAACTGGCGGCTCAGCCGGACGACCGCCTGACGGCTTTTTACGTCAAGGAGCAATTGGAACGCCCCGAGCGTTGGCACTTTTCCCTTTTGCCCGGCTCTCCAGACCCGGAGCAGGCCAGCCGGCTGGCGGCTGAGAAAATCGCCCCCATCGTCGATGCTTTGCGCGCGGCCTACGACTACGTCTTCCTGGATTTAGGGCGTTCCCTGTCGCGCATTAGCTTGCCGCTGCTCTTGAGCGCCGACCTGGTGGTGCTGGTGGTGGGCACCGATGTGAGCGCCGCCGAATTGTCCCGCATCGTTGTAAATTATTTGCAAGAAAAAGGCGTCCCTCGGGAGCGATTGTTTGTCATCGTCAATCGGGCGGTTGGCCTGGAAGGCTTGAACCGGGATGAACTTTCTAAGATGTTGGGCCTGCCGGTGGAGATCATCGTCCCCTATTTGCGCGATAATCTGACGTTGGCGAACAACCAACACGTTCCTTTCCTGACGAAATACAATGACCACGCCATGCGGCTGGTTTTCAGAGACCTCGCTGTTCATTTGCAAGAGAGAGCACACCATTTGCGGGAGGCGCAGGAAGATGTTTGAATTCGACGAAAAAGGCAAAATCTTCACCGATATCGTCCGCAAGGAACCGGTTTTGGCGTTGATCGCCCTGCCCGGGTATTTCGTCCGGGGGCAGATTTACGTTCACCCCGAGAAGCGCATCAAGGATGAACTGGACGAAACCAGCGACTTCCTGGCGGTGACGGATGCCGCGGTCAGCGACAGCGCCGGGCAGGTTTTGTATCGTACGGAATTCCTGGCTGTCGGCAAACGGCAGATCTTGTGGGTCATTCCGGTGGACGATTTGGCCGCGAAGGAGGCGCAAAAATGACCCGTTTGCCCCCTTCCTCGCGCCAGTCGGCGTCTCCTGACCTGAAGAAGGTCAAACGCTATATCATCGGCCTGATTACCCGCGAGCTGGAGGGCAGCCTGGCAGACGAATCGCAGCGTCCACAGGTGGAAGCCTTGCTCAAAGCGGCTTACGCCAAGACGGGGTTGCGCTTACCGACGGCCTTGCAGAAGCAATTGTTCGAGGAGATACTCAACGATATCCTCGGCTACGGGCCGATCCAGCCGCTGCTGGACGACCCGGAAGTGAGCGAAGTGATGGTCAACGGCCCGCGCAAGGTCTATGTGGAACGCAAGGGGAAGCTGCAACGCACCCCGATCATGTTCGATGACGACGAACATGTAATGCGCATCATCGAGCGCATCGTCTTGCCTCTCGGGCGGCGGGTGGACGCCGATCGCCCCACGGTGGACGCGCGCCTGCCCGATGGTTCGCGCGTCAATGCCGTCATCCCGCCGGTGGCCCTCGATGGCCCGACGATCACCATCCGCAAATTTCGCCAGGATCGGCTGACCGTGCGCGATTTGATCCAGTTTGGCTCTTTAACCGAATTCATGGCCCGCTTTTTAGATGCTTGCGTGAAGGCGAGGCTGAATATCGTCATCTCTGGCGGCACCGGCTCGGGTAAGACTACCCTGCTCAACGTGCTTTCCGGCTTCATTCCGGAAGATGAGCGCATTGTCACGATTGAAGATGCCGCCGAGTTGCAATTGCAGCAAGACCATGTGGTGCGGCTGGAGACTAAACCGCCCAGCGTTGACGGCGGCGGGGAGGTGACGATCCGTGACCTGGTGCGAAATGCCCTGCGTATGCGCCCCGATCGCATCGTCGTCGGCGAGACGCGCGGCGGCGAGGCGCTGGACATGTTGCAAGCCATGAACACCGGCCACGATGGCTCATTGACGACCGTCCATGCCAATTCACCCCGCGATGCCACCGCCCGCCTGGAAACCCTGGTGATGATGGCCGGTTTGGAGCTGCCGCTCAAAGTCGTGCGTCAGCAAATTGCCTCGGCGGTGGATCTCATCGTCCAGCAGAGCCGCCTGAAGGATGGCTCGCGCAAGGTGACGGCCATCACCGAGGTGGCCGGCATGGAAGGGGATATGATCGTCCTTTCGGATATCTTCCGTTTTGAGCAGACCGGCATTTCTCCGGAGGGGCGGGTGTTGGGCGAGCTGAAGCCGACGGGCATTCGCCCCTTGTTCTACCCTCGCCTGGAGGCCGCCGGTTTGAAACTGGGGCCGGAAGTTTTTGGCGCCAGCGCCGCCGACATTCTGGCTTCCCGTTCTTCCCGCCACCGGCGCCGCTGATTCAGGTATAATGCCTGTCAGGTTCAAGAGAAAGAGGTTTTCATGGACATCCAAACCCAGATTAACCTGCGCACCAAAAAACTGGCCGTTCTTTTGCGCGATGCGCGCCTGGCTTCGCGCCGCTCGGCCAAAGAATGTGCAGAGGCCATCGGCGTGACGCCGGCGACCTATCGGGCTTATGAACGCGGGCGCAAGGCGCCCTCTTTGCCGGAGCTGGAAGCGCTGACCTACTTCTTGCAATTGCCCCTGGATCATTTCTGGTCGAACGAAGCCATCTCCGACGACCCAGACCCGACCGAAGAGATCGATTTGTCCCGCTTGCTGGCGGTTCGGCATCGCATGGTCGGGGCGCTGCTGCGCAAGGCGCGCCTGGATGCCAGCATCTCCCTCAAGGCGCTCTCCGCCGAAACGGGGATCCCAGTTTCCCGCATCAAAGCCTATGAATTGGGGCAGAAGCCAATTCCTCTGCCGGAGTTGGAGGGCATGTTGAATGTCCTCGGCGGGCGCATCAAAGACTTCTTCGACAAGAACGGCCCGATTGGCGAGTGGCTGGAGCAGCAGCGGTCGATTGAGCAGTTCTTGAAACTGCCCAAAGATTTGCAAGAGTTCGTGTGCAAGCCGGTGAACCTCCCCTATTTGGAACTGGCGCGCAAATTGAACGATATTTCTGCCAACAAATTGCGGCAGGTGGCAGAAGATTTGCTGGACATCACTTTCTGACGAGGCACGGATGGAAACACAAATTGAACAGGCCAACCAGGCCTATCAGGCGGGGCGGTATCTGGAAGCTGCCGAATTGTTTGGGCA